>JBEIJG010000031.1:0-14215 GCA_040380385.1 Phycisphaeraceae bacterium
CGGCCTTGCGATGGCCACGATGGACATCGTGAAGCTCCACGGCGGCGACCCGGCCAACTTCCTCGACGTCGGCGGCAGCGCGAGCGAGGAGGCCGTCACCGAGGCCTTCCGCATCATCCTCGGCGACCCGAACGTGAAGGGCATCCTCGTCAACATCTTCGGTGGCATCATGCAGTGCGACAAGATCGCCCGCGCGATCGTGTCGAGCGCGAAGACCGTCGGCTTCAAGGTGCCGCTCGTCGTGCGCCTCGAGGGCACCAACGTCGCGGCTGCGCGACAAATCCTCGCTGATGCGGCGAAGGAGATCCCAGGCATGCAAGCGGCGACCGACCTCACCGATGCGGCGAGCAAGATCGTCGCGGCGGTTGGCGCTGTTCCGGCTGCGAAAGCCGGCTGACGCATGCCTTCGAGAAGTCTTGTTCTTTTCGATATCGACGGCACGCTCCTTCGCACCGAAGGTGTCGGGATCGCGGCGATGCTGCGCGCGTTCACGACGCTGCACGGTGACCGCGGTTTCTCGTTTGAAGGAGTCGAAATCGCTGGCGCGCTTGATGGGCTCCTCTTCCGTCGCGTCATGGAGGCGCACGGACTTCTGCCGCACGATGAAGCACACGAGAAGTTCCGCGAGACCTATCGCGCGGAACTCGATCGAACGCTGACGCCCGCCAAGATCCGACGCATGCCGGGGGCCGCCGAACTTGCGGCGGCGCTCGACACGCAAGGTGCGGCGGTCGGGCTCCTCACGGGAAACTACGAGGAAACGGCGCAGATCAAGATTCGCGCGGCCGGCTACAACCACATGCTGTTCCCGTTTGGCGCGTTTGGCGCCGACGGACCGTCGCGTCGGCACCTCACGCCCGTCGCGATGGCACGCGCCGCCGCGCACCACGGCCGCGCCTTCGAGCCAGCGCGTGTCACGATCATCGGCGACACGCCGCTCGATGTTGACTGCGCGAAAGCCCACGGCTGCCGTGCGATTGGTGTCGCAACGGGCCCCTACTCCTCGACGCAACTCCGCGACGCGGGCGCCGACCTCGCGGTTGAGAATCTCGCCGACACCGAAGAACTCCTTCGGTGGATTCTCGCCCTGTGACATCCCGCAGACGCCCTGTCACGGCACAATGCGCGCATGTCGACGTTCTCCGCCTTCTGCAGCGACTTCTACGTCAACCAGAAGCTCGGCCTCAAACTCGATCTTCCTGAGCGACGCGAGACCGTGCTCGATCTTTTCGATCGATTGCGCCGTGCATTTCCGCGGCTGATTCACTTTCAGCGCTACGAAGGCGAAGTCGCACTCGAGAGCGAAAGCGGCGAGCGAGAGTGGCAATGGGCTGCGCTGCGTCAGACGTCCATTCGCTCTGGCCACGTGAACCCCGCGACGCTCGCAGACGCCTACAACTTCCACAAAGTACTGCTCGAGATCGCGCCGTACTTCCTCTCGATTTCGCCGCTTGATATCGACATGCTCGAGGTCGTCTTCGGCTTCGATTTCGAAACCGAGCTTGATCGCGACGCGATCGTTTTCGATGCACTCCTCGCAAACACGCCATTCGCACATTTGATCGACGCAGGATTCGAACGCGTGCTTGATGCGCAGCCCGGACTCGCCATTTCGCTCGGCGAAAAGGGCGATCTACAGGCCGCCTTCGAAGTGCGTACGAAGCCGCGCATACCTGTCGCGGGCGAACGCGGGGGTGACCCGATTTCGGTTTTTCTCACGGTGCGAAAGTATGGCCCAGTGAGTTCGCTTGAAGACCTCAAGGCGGCATTCGGTGCGGTTGTCGGTCATGCGGAACACCTCGCGGAAAACCGCGTGATTCCGCACCTCGTCGTTCCCATTCACGAAACGCTGCAATCGCGCGGCGTGTAGGCGCGCTCGCGATTTGAGTTCCACCATGAATATGCACACACGTCCAAGCGTCATGACCGCGCGTATCGCCCTTCTCGCCTGCGTCAGTTTGTGGCCCGCCGCGAGTTTCGCGCAAGACGCCGCGAATTCTCCGCCCGCGAAGAAACCGCTCGATGCCTCGCAGGCGACAGCGGTGCTCGATCCTGGCCTTGAAGCCGATCTTCTGCTTCTGAAGCGGCTTGATACACCGTTCGCCCAACCACTCACATTCGACGATGCGTCCGTCGGAGATGTGCTTACGCGAGTTTCGGCCGAAACCGGCGTACGTCTTCTGCCCGATCGCCATGTGCTTGCCGAGGATGGCGGCTGGAAGTTGAAGTCGGTTTCGTGTGTGGCGGCGACGCCACGCGCCGCACTGAACGCAGCGATGCGAAGTATCAGCGAGGGGCTCGACGGCGTTCGCCTCGACGTCGCGTCGGGCATCCTCGTGATCACCGACAACAGTGGCATACGAGCGCTTCGTGCAAAACGTGTCTACCGCGTTGGCGATCTTCTCCGCGGCATGTCCGAGATCGCAAGTGGACCCGACGGCGAACACGACCAAGGCCCGCAACTTTTGATGGAGCGCCTGACGCAGTCGGTTGATCCCGAGGCGTGGGCGGACAATGGCGGTGACCTTGCGACGGCCATCTTCGTTGGTGATCTCCTCGTGGTGACCGCGTCGCCGATGATGCAACTGGCCGTGGAGCAAGCGCTCGATGCGTTTCGAACTGGAACACCCATCGAGCCTGTGCTTTGGACCATCTCGCTCTATGAGTTGCCTACGAATGCCGACCGAGACTCAGAGCGCGACATCGTCGCGCTCGCGGCGCAAGGTGCGGAAGTTCGCGTGCCGGAAGCGAGACTGGTGAGTCGCCCAACCCTGCTCGCACAGCCCACGGAGGCCGCTTCCATTTCGCTCGGAACCGACATCGATCGTTGGATGTTCGAGGTTGTCCCGCGTTGCGGCGCCGGTCGCTGCAATTACGCCATCGACATCGAGCACGCAGCGGGAGAAGGCGCGGATCGTCGAACTTCGCGCGTCACGTTGCATGCCGCGGTCGGCGCACCATCGGCGGTCGCATTCACAACCGGCGAGGGCGCCAGTGCGCGACGGCTTCTTCTGCAAGTGATCGGTCACCGCCAGGCTTTCGCGAAACTGCTTGCGCCAGACGAGTGAGTTTCAGGCAGCCAGCAATCCGCCGGCAAGCATGCGCGTCGAAGAGTGATGCTGGCATGGAAGTCCAATGCGGGTTCACACGCGGCACAGAGAAGCGAGAACGCACAAAGACACACGCGGCCAAAGACACACGCGGCCAAAGACACACGCGGCCAAAGACACACGCGGCCCTTGAGGGCCGCGCGTGCAGTGTTCAGTGGTGTTCAGTTGTCGCAGGCGCATCAGCGCGCCTGGCATTGCGATCACGATCGAAGTGCGTCACTTCACCGGAGTGAAGTCGAGATACTTCGCAACGCTTGCAATGTCCTTCGAGAGCTGCGGCGTCACCTGGATGGTGAACTTCTGGCCAGCAGCAACGCGAACGAGTCGCGTGCACGTCGCGCGGACGAGCCACTCGCGACCTGCGCGCGGACGCCACTCGTTGAGTTGGGTCATGCGCTTGTGCTGAAGTTTCTTGAGGATGCGCTGTGCGCCGCGCTCAAGACGCATAAGCCGCTCCACGGTGCGGAAGCCGCCGTCGGTTTGGGGGACGGACTTGATCGTGAAGGTAACGGTGCCGGTGTGTGGAATCGTGCTCATGCCTAGCTCGCTTTGGAGAGTCGGGAAATGTACACGAACCCGGCGCGTTCGGCAACGGCTTGATGAGGGCAAGCGCTTATCGGGCGCCGCTCGCATCGGCAGGCCTCGGTTCCTCGCGGCTTGATCCGAACCGACTCCCCAATCACCCGCCGCGATAGAGAAGGTAGAGCCCCTGCGTGCCCTTCCGAGCGAAACCGGCGGCGACCAACGCCTCGTAGCGGGCCACGCACAGGTCGATGAGCGGGAGCGACAGGTCGAGTTCCCCCGCCTCATCCCGCGCGATCCGAAGGTCCTTCAGCATGTGCTCGACGATGAAGCCCGGCTCAAAATCGCCGCCGATCACCCGCGGCGCAAGGACTGAAATCGACCAGGACGCGGCCGCCCCGCCGCCCACCGACTGGAGGACGCGCTGCGGATCGAGTCCGGTTGCGGCGGCAAAATGCAGCGCTTCGCACATCCCAAGGGTGTTCGCAGCAACGAGCACCTGGTTCACGATCTTGACGCGCTGTCCGCTTCCGGCCGGACCATGGTGCACAACGGTCTTCCCAAGCCTCGCGAAGTACGGCTCCGCTTTTGAAAACGCTTCCGACTCGCCGCCCACCATGATGGAAAGCGTGGCGTTCCGCGCCCCGATGTCGCCGCCAGAGACGGGCGCATCAAGCGCAGAGGCTCCCAATTCCGCAGCGCGCGCAGCGAGGCGGCGCGCGGCGGATGGTTTTGAAGTCCCGAAATCGACAAGAACCGCCGACTTTCCCAGCCCTTCAAAAACACCGCGCGGGCCAAAGGTCACGTCGTCGAGTTCGTGCGGCATACCAACGTTGAGGCCGACAAAGTCTGCGTCACGCGCGGCCTCCGCTGGAGTTTCAGCCCAGAGCGCACCTTCGGCGAGCAAGGGTTCGGCTTTCGCACGCGTGCGCGAATGAACAACCACACGGCATCCCGCGCGCAACAGATGTCCCGCCATCGATCGCCCCATGATGCCGGTACCGATCCAGCCAACGCGACGCCCCTGCAGTGAGCCGCCCTCGCGAGATCCACCAAGGTGAGAATCATGCTCCGCAGCGGCCGTCGATCGGGGGTCACTTCCCGTCTCCTGTGAACCCGCTGCGCCGCTCGTCGAAGTACTCTGCGTTGTCATGACCGTGTGCTCCATTTGGGCCCGTCGCGACGGAGACGCCGCGTGCGTGCATCCGTGCGCATCCTGCGCGAGTCTCGCGGTATACCACCTCCGCTTCCGGTCTGCGCGAGCGCGCCGAGCGACGGAGACCTCTGAGACAGATCAGAACGATTGAGATCGTTGAACGAGTACGAAATCTATGACCACTCCATCGAAGGACATCAGCGCGATCGAACGTGAAGTCGCCGAAAAGAGCCAACCGTTTCGGCAGTTGCAAGAGGAGATCCACCGCGTCATCGTTGGTCAGGAAGAGCTCGTGCACGGCCTGTTGCTTGGCCTTCTTGCGAATGGGCACATTCTGATCGAAGGTGTTCCTGGACTTGCAAAGACGACCGCCGTCGCCGCGCTCGCGCAAGGCATGGAGACGCAGTTCCAACGCGTGCAGTTCACGCCGGATCTCCTCCCCGCCGACCTCGTGGGCACGCTTGTCTACCGCCCAGCGACGGGCGACTTCATGGTCAAGAAGGGCCCGATCTTTACGAACATCGTGCTCGCCGACGAAATCAATCGTGCGCCGGCAAAGGTGCAGTCCGCTCTGCTGGAAGCAATGCAAGAGCGACAAGTCACGATCGGCAGTGAAACCTTCGCGCTCCCTGAACCGTTTCTCGTGCTCGCCACGCAGAATCCGGTCGAACAAGAAGGCACCTATCCGTTGCCTGAAGCGCAAGTCGACCGCTTCATGCTCAAGATTCTCGTGCGCTACCCAACCGCGCGCGAGGAGCGACAGATTCTCGATCGCATGCAGAAGCAAGCCTCTCCACCGCGCGTGCACGCGGTCATGAAGCCCGCGGATATCGCGGCGGCGCGTTTGACCGTCGATGAAATCGCGATGGATGACCGCATCAAGGACTACATCGTGAATCTGGTCGTTGCCTCGCGCGACCCAAAGAGCGCGAAGGTGCCGCTTGATGGACTCATCGCGTACGGCGCATCACCGCGCGCAACACTCGCACTTTCGCGCGCCGCACGCGCGCACGCATTCCTCGATGGCCGTGGCTACGTCGTTCCACAAGATGTGAAAGACATCGCGCCGATGGTGCTCCGCCATCGTCTTATCCCAAGCTTCGAGGCGGAGGCTGAAGACCGCACTGGTGACGATCTCGTGAAGACGCTTCTTGCGAGCGTCGCTGTGCCGTAACGCCGTCAGCTCTTTAGAACAATTCGAGTTGTCGCGATGCTCTCACCCGAAATCCGCCGCAAAATTCGCTCCATCGAGATACGCACGAGTCGTCTCGTGAGCGATGTTCTTGCGGGTCAATACCGCTCGGCCTTCAAAGGTCGCGGCATGGAATTCGAGGAAGTTCGACCGTATCTCGTCGGCGACGATGTCCGCGCGATCGATTGGAACGTGAGTGCGCGTGTTGGCGTTCCGCACATCAAACTCTTCCGCGAAGAACGCGAACTCACGGTGCTCCTTGCCGTGGATCTTTCCGGTTCACTTTCGTTCGGCACGCGACGCGAACTCAAGCGCGAACTCGTTGCCGAAGTCGCTGCCACACTCGCGTTCTCTGCCATTCGCTCGAACGATCGCGTCGGCATGCTGCTCTTCACCGATCGAACGGAAGCGTTCGTTCCGCCGAAGAAAGGTCCGCGCCATGTCTTGCGCATCGTGCGCGATCTTCTTGCGTTTGAGCCGCAAGGGCGTGGCACGAACATCGCACGCGCACTCGATGAAGTTGCGCGCAGTTTGTCGAAGCGCTCGGTGGTCTGTGTCGTCAGTGATTTTCTTGAAGCGCACGCGCCTGTGCAACACACGCCAAACGCGTCTCGGACGATCGCACGCGCGCACGAGATTTTGAAGCACGAGAGTTGGAAGCACGAGAGTTGGGAGCACGCACTCGCGCGTTTGCGACGACGACACGATGTGATTCCGATCGTGGTTGGCGACGTTCGCGAACGCGAGTTGCCGAACGTCGGGATCATCGAATTGGAAGATCTCGAAACGCGCTCGCGTCGTTTCTTCGACACCTCGTCGCGTTGGGTACGCGAAGGTTGGAGCGAAGTCGCTGCCGAACGCGCCGAGGCACGCGATCGACACTTCCGCCGCGCGCGGATTGAGCCACTTGTCTTGGAGACAGGCGAAGATCCCATTCCCCCGCTTCGCGCCTATTTCACGCGACGCGAAGCGATGCGCTCGGGGAGGCGTGGGGCATGATGAGGCACACGCCATCGCGCGCCGCCTCGCGCAGGACTGCGCAGACCACCGCGCACATTGTCTCGACGACGGCGCTCTCGGTTAGCGCGTTCGCCTTCGCGCTCGCGCCAAGTGCTCGTGCCGAGGAAGCTCCCGCGTTCCGCGAAACTCTTCTTGATGGCTGCATCGCCACAGTTCGCGCACCAGATTGGCCTGAAGTCGGTGAGCCGATTCCCTGCGAGATTCGCTTCACCGCACGCGACGAACCCACCGCGCAGATCGACCCGAAATCACTCTTCGTGCCAACGCGCCCAGAAACGCTTGGCGTGTTTGACGTTTTGTCGCTCAGCGCGCCGCGCCTCGAGGTTGGTGCCGACGGAGTCACCTACACGATCATCGACGTCGTGCTCTCAACGCTTGATGCAGGCACGCAGACGCCTGAACCGCTCACCGTTGCGTACATCGCTGGCGGCACGCTGCGCGAAGGCCGCGTCGAATTCCCATCGTTTCCAGTCAAGAGCCTCATCGGCGAAGAACTCGATCCCACGAAGTATCGCGACATCCTCGGCGAAATCCCGATCGCGCAGCGCGTCGCGTGGTGGGGATACGCAGGTGCGGCCGCCATTCTCGGCGTTGGGGCGTGGCTCATTTGGCGACTCTTCCACCACGATCGGCGCGATGCGCTCGCCGCTGACGCGTGGGCGCGCGCTGAGTTTGATCGCTTGGCGCGCGCGAACCATCCTGAGCGCGGCGATTTCGGGCATTTCTACGACGCGCTGACAGCGATCGTGCGCGGCTATGTACGACGCCGCTTCGAGATCCCCGCCGATCGACAGACGACGCGCGAATTCCTCGCTGCAGCATCGGCGCACCCAGAGTTTCCAACGAGCGAGACCGATCAGTTGCGCACGCTCTTGCAGTTGGCCGATCTTGTGAAATTCGCGCAGGCACGACCTGAAGCAACGTCCTGCGCCGCGCACTTCACCGAGGCGCGCGCGTTTGTGGAGCGCACACGGCCGATCTCGTCCGGCCAAGCAACGAACACCCCCACGCCTGGCGGAAAGGAAACGTCCACATGAGTTTCCATCCAACGAGCGCGTGGTTCCTCTTGCTGCTTCCGATCGCAGTTTTGGCGTTCATTCGCCATTGGCGCCGTCGCAATCGCGCGACCATTTCCTTCAGCGCGATCGACGCGGCCGACCACGCGCCCGGCGGACGTTGGACGCGTTTCTTGCTTGCACTGCCGATCATTCGCGCGATTGCGATCGTTTTCCTCATCGTTGCGATTGCGCGTCCGGTCGAATCCAACGAATCATCAAAGACCCTCGTGGAAGGCGTCGCGATTGAATTGGTGGTCGATCGCTCGGACTCGATGCGCGCGATGGATTTCACCATTGGCAACGAGCGCGCGAACCGACTCGATGCGCTCAAAGACATGGCGCGCAAGTTCATCGTTGGTGGCGACGGTTTCGACGGGCGCGGCACCGATCTCGTGGGAGTCGTGGTGTTTGCGCGCAACGCAGACAGCATCGTTCCGCTGACGCTCGATCACGACGTCGTTGTCGATGCGATTGAACAGATTCGCTTTCCCGAAGATGGAACTGAAATGGGAACAGCGATCGGCGATGCGATCGCGCTCGGGATCGACAAATTGAAGGATGCTTCAGAGCGCGCGAATCGTGATGGCAAGACGCGCATCAAGTCGCGCGTGCTCTTGCTCCTTACCGACGGTGAACAAAACGCAGGCGAGCTTTCGCCGCAAGATGCAGCCGCACTTGCAAAGTCGACCGACGTACGGCTCTACACCATCGGCCTTGGAACACAGGGTTTCGCACCAGTTCCCGTGCGCACGCCGTTTGGAACGCAGATTCAAAATGTTCCGGTTTCGATCGACGAGAAGACGCTCACCGAGATCGCGGAAGCAACAGGCGGACGCTACTTCCGCGCGACTGACACGCAGAGCTTGAAAGCAATCTACGAGACGATCGATCGACTCGAGAAGAGTTCCATCGAAGAGACGAAACTCGTGCGGTATCGCGATCTCGCGGTCGATTCATGGGCGATGTCTATTCCCTTCGTCGGCTCGTTCAATGCGCCACCGGTACTTGCACTCGTGATCATTCTTCTCGCGATCGAGGCCCTCCTCGCTGCCACTCGATTGAGGACGCTCGCATGATGGCCCTCGATTTCTTCGGGATTGTTGCATCGATCGCGCGAGGCGTACCACTCGCGCAACTGGCGGGGCCAGATGCGACCCCCGCGTTTGACGGCTCTCGCTCTGATGCTCCTGAGCTTACTGACGCGATATCGCGCGGATTCGAGTTTGCACAGCCGAGTGGCGCTTGGTGGCTCCTCGCGGCTGTTCCAGCGATGCTCCTCGTCGTGTGGCTCGCCCGATGGCGTGCGACCGCGCGTCGATCGTTTGCGGACTCGTCGCTCTTCGCGACGATCGCGCCGCGCGTTGTTGGAAATCGCAGTACTGCGCGCGCGACGCTCTTCATTACGGCACTTGCGCTGCTCTCGATCGCGCTTCTCGATCCACGTGCAGGCGGGCGCACCGAAAAAGTCGAGCAAACAGGCATCGATGTGATGGTGGCTATCGACGTCTCGCGCAGCATGCTTGCTGAAGATGCGCGACCTGATCGACTTTCGCGTGCGCGGCAGTTTGCAACCGATATCGTGGATGCCCTCGGTGGCGATCGCGTGGGACTCGTGGAATTCGCGGGCGTACCCGCGTTGCGTTGCCCACTCACGTTCAATCACCGCGCGTTTCTGACGCAACTCGACACACTCTCACCGCAGGCGACGGTTCGTGGCGGCTCGCTCCTGGGTGACGCGATTCGCTTGGCGGCTGCGAGCCTCGATGGCGAGGGCGTCGGAAAAGTCATCGTCGTTCTGTCGGATGGCGAAGACATGGAGAGTGAACCGATCGAGGCCGCCGCGACCGCAGCGAAAGAAAAGGGCATCCGCGTTGTGACCGTTGGAATTGGCGATGCACGCGAAGGCGCGCGCATTCCGGTCACGGAGCGCGCGGGCAATCGACGCTATCTCGTCCACGACGGTCAAGAGGTTTGGACGAAGATGGATCCGACGCTTCTTGCCGAGGTGGCGAAAGCCGGTGATGGCTTCTTCATCGACGCTGGCACAGGCCAGGCGGATATGTCGCAGGCTGCGGCACTTCTTCGTCAAGGGCTGACCACAAAGTCGCGCGCGCAAGCAACGGTTTCAACAAAAGAGCCGCTCTTCCAATACCTCGCCCTCTCCGCGCTCGTGCTGCTACTTCTTGAAAGCCTGCTGCCATCACGCACGCAGACGGCGCCGCGCGCTCAAGTTTCAACCGGAGGTTCGACATGAACGGACCGATGTTCATCTTCGCGGCCACACTCGCGGTGCAATCGACCACGCAGTCGGCGCCATCCGCTGCATCAGCGACTTCCACACCACCTCCACCAAGCGCGGCCTCCGCGAATGCGCCGCGTTCGATCACCGAGACTTCGAACGCTGCGAAGCAAACTAAAGAGACGAAAGAGACGCCTGAAGCAATCTACAACGCAGGTGTAGCACGATTCCGCGAGGGTGATTTCGAGGGTGCGAGCGCGTTGTTCGCGCGCGCTGCGACCGTAAGCCGTGCTGAGACTGCGGCGCGCAGCATGTACAACCGCGGCACAAGCCGCTATGCCGATGTCGTGAAAGCACTGCAAGCGGGTGCCAGCGAATCGCAGGGAAACGCGACGATTCCGACGCCGAACCCGGGTAGTCCAGTCGGCGCGATCGGATCACCGCAGGCTGCCTCGCAAGTGCCAACGGAAGAGTTGATCGGGTCGTTGGAAGCCACGCTCCGAGATTTCAAAGACGCGATGCGCGCGGACCCGAGCAACATCGATGCCCGCGTGAATGCTGAGATCGCGCATCGGCTGCTCAAGCAACTGAAACAGCAGCAAGAGCAAGAGCAGCAACAGAATCAACAACAAAACGAGCAGCAGAATCAGCAACAAGATCAGCAAGATCAACAGCAACAGAATCAACAGCAGCAGCAAGATCAACAGCAGCAGCAGAATCAACAGTCAGAGCAGCAACAGAACCAACAGCAGCGCGAAGAACAGGGCCAGAATCAGGATCAACAACAGACGCCGCAGGATCAGCAACAGCAACAGCAACAGCAGCAGCAAGATCAGCAAACCCAGAACCAACAACAGTCCAACCCGCAAGGCTCCGCCGAAGCAGAACGGAAGCCGATGACGAAGCAGGAAGTGGAACGACTGCTGCAGAAAATTCGCGATCGCGAACGACAACGACTCTTCGATCGACTTGCCCGCGAACGCGCACGAACGCAACCTGCTCCCAAGGATTGGTAAGTTCAATCGCGCTCCAACGCGCAATCAACGACTCGCGACCACTTCGACAGACGGAATTGCTCGATGTATCCCCGACTCTTCAGACCATTTCTCGTCATTCTTGCAATCCTCGCGGGGCTGACGCTCGCTGCGCGCGTTGACGCGCAAGCGGTTTCCGTGCAAGTTTCGTCGCAAGACGCCTACGTCGACGAGCCTGTTCGCGTCGCGGTCAGCATCGAGAACGTGCCCGACTTCGAGGGACCGTTCATCGGTGATGTCGATGGGCTCGACATTCGTCGGCTTCCGGGGGAGCAGACGATGTCCTCAACGCAGATCATCAACGGCCGTACGACGCGCAAGTCGACGGTGAACATCGGTTACGAAATCGTCCCGAAGCGTCCAGGAAGTTACGTGGTGCCCGCGTTCACCGTGCGCGCAGGCGGCGAGGAATACACCACGAAGCCGTTCCGGCTCGAGGTCAAGATTTCGGAGGTCGGCGACCTTATGCGCGCAACCGTGCGCTGCAAACCTTCGCCGATGTACGTGGGACAAGCAGGCGTCATGGTGCTTGACCTTGCCATCAAACGCTATCGCGATGACCGACTTGGAATCACCCTCGACGAAGGCTCGATGTGGAGTCTCATCTCGGACGATTTGAGCGAGTGGGGAATCTTCGGAAGCGCACTGCAAAAACTCGCGTCGGAGAATCGGCGTCCGCGCGGCGAAGTGCAAGTGATCGATGGAAATGAGTACATCGTCTACGCGATCGAGAAGCCCTTCGATCCAATCGCGTCGGGCACTCCGTCGATCGGCGACGTGCGCGTACGTATGAACTACCCGCTTCGCCTCGCGCGCGGCAATGACATTTTCTTCGAGAATCGCCTCACGCTCGCAGAGTCGCGTCCGGTCAGCATCGTGCCGACGGTCGAGAGCGTCGACGTACGAACGCCACCCGATGGTGGCCGCCCCGCGACGTGGAACGGCGCAGTCGGTCGCTTCACGCTTGATGTGGCCGCGAAGCCTGTTGATGTTGCGGTCGGTGAACCGATCACGCTCACGATTCGGCTGACGGATACCTCGGGCACCGCGGGGCTTGAGGGCCTACTTGCGCCAGACGTTGCTGCCCAACGCGATCTCGCCGAGAGTTTCCGAGTGCCGCGCGATGCCGCCGCAGGTGTCGTCGAAGGCCGTTCGAAGATTTTCACCCAGTCCATTCGTGCGACCACCGATGTGGTTCGCGAGATTCCACCGATCGAATTCTCCTACTTCGATCCAGCGACGGGCGAGTACTCGACGATCCGAAGCGCTGCGATTCCGCTGCAAGTCCGGCCAAGTGCCATCGCGAAGGCGAACGTGGAATTGAACGCCGAAGATGAGGCGCGCCAACCCATCGCGGCGAGCATCGCGACGGGTACCACCAAAGTTGCAGGCGGACTCGTCGCGAACATGTCACCTGCGGACGTCACGCGCGCGCCGACCATCACCGCGCGCGGCGCGGCGCTTGCCTTCGCTCCACCGATCATCGCGCTCGGCGTCTTGGGCGGAACCCCATTCCTCCGCTCACGCTTCCGCCGCGATGGCGCGGGGCGTCGCGCGAAACTCGCACGCACCCACTGCGAGCGCGCACTCGCCGCGGCCGTCACCGCCGATGAGAAGGAGCGCGCACTTCTCGCGTTCGTCGCCGCTCGACTCGGCTCGGCCGATACTGGATTCTCGCGCGGCGATGCCACGCAAGCACTTCGCGCCTGTGGCACGAGCGAGGAGACCATTGCTGAACTTGAACGCTTACTGCGTTTCCTCGAGCGCGCGCGATACGGCGGAGCGCAGACAGACGACGCAGAGATTCGCCGTGTGATCGACACAGTCGACCGCGCGATACCTGCGCACTCGATGTCAGGAGCAACGCGATGAAAGGATTCACCGTGTCGTCGCGACCATCGCTTCCGCGCATTCAATTTGCATACAGACGCCGTGGCGCGATTGCTCCCACCATGATCGCCGTGCTTGTGCTCGCCGCGATCGCTGCTCTGTTTGTCGCCGTTTTCTTCGCGCAAACGCGTCCAGCGAAAGAGGTCGATGCGGCTCAAGCAGCGGGTGCAGAATCGTTGTACGCCGAAGGCCTCGCACTTCAATCATCGGATCCCGAAGTCGCGCGCGCGAAGTTTCTCGAGAGCGCCGCAAAGTTCGCAGCGCTCGCGGAAGAGACAGATGCGGCCGGGTTCTACTACAACGAAGGGAACGCGCTCTTCCAAGCGGGTCGCCTTGGTGGCGCGCTCGCGTCCTACCACGCGGCCGATCGACGCATGCCTGGCGATCGCAGCGTTCTGGCGAATCTGGCGGAGGCGCGCGCGAAAGTTCTCCGCGTGACCGAGCTCCCAGCTCCGAACGCACTTGAGCGATGGACCGCGATGTGGAGCGCCGTTGGTCCATTCACACGCAGTCTGCTCGCGACGATCCTCCTTTGGGCTGCCGTCTTCTGCGCTCTCTTCGGTCGTCGGCGCATCGCGGTGATCGCGGCTGTGATCGGCGTTTGCTGCGCGGCAACCGTGGCGCTCGATCTCGCGCGACGAGATTCCGACACCCGTGCAGTGCTCGAACGTCCGACCTCGCTGCGTAAGGGCAACGGCGACGGCTTCGAACTCACAATCGCCGAGCCGCTTCCCGCTGGCACTGAGTGCCGCGTCCTTGAGGCGCGGCCGGGATGGGTTGAGATCGAGTGCTCACCGACCGTCTTCGGCTGGGTGAAGGACGACACGATTCTGCGCGTGCGGTGAGAGGTCGATGATCGCGTACGCCGCGTGATTGAGCTCTCTCATCAGCCACGCCAAAGGGAGCCGCCGCAGCGGCGACCGCGACAACAACGAGCGCTCGCAACCTGCTTCGCAACTTGCTCGCTCTGGCCGGTGCCCCTCGGAGTGAATCC
>JBEIJG010000032.1:0-14045 GCA_040380385.1 Phycisphaeraceae bacterium
CCGCCGGGATTCCGTCCGATCCACTTCAAGGAAGCGACGAAGGCAGGCAAGCACGTGTTCGCAGAAAAGCCGGTCGCCGTCGATGGGCCTGGTGTCCGGAGCTTCATCGAGTCAGCGGCCGAGTCGCGCTCGAAGAAACTCAAGATGGTTGCGGGCACGCAGCGACGTCACGAGGGCTGCTACATCGAAGCGATCGATCGCATCCAGAAGGGCGACATCGGCCGCGTGATGGCTGGCCGCGTCTACTGGAACATGGGAAGTCTCTGGCACGTCGATGCGCAGGCCGATCGAAGTGAAGTGGAGAACCAAGTGCGCAACTGGCTCTACCACGCGTGGCTCTCGGGCGACCACATCGTCGAGCAGCACGTGCACCAACTCGACGTGATGCAGTGGGTGATGGGCGCGGATCCGCTTCTCGTGCGCGGCGTTGGCGGCCGTCAAGTGCGCACGGATGGACGCTTCGGTCACATCTTCGATCACTTCGGTCTTGAGTTCCTGTACCCAGGTGATCGCTTCGTCTTCTCGATGTGCCGCCAGCAAGACGGCACCGACGGCAAGGTCGAAGAGATCTTCCACGGCACCGAAGGCACGGCCACGCTGCGCTCGGGCTTCGCGGAACTCTCGGGCAAGAATCCGTGGAAGTTCGGCGGCAAGCAGCGCGATCCGTACACGCAGGAGCACATCGATCTCCAGAACGCGATTCTGAAGGATCAACCGCTCAACGAAGCGGAGCAAGTGGCGAAGAGCACGCTCTGCGCGATCATGGGACGTATGGCCGCGTACACCGGCAAGGACGTTACGTGGGAGCAGGCGATGAATTCGACCGAACTGCTTATGCCGGAGTCGGTCGAGTTTGGCCCGCGCGAACAAGCTCCGGTCGCGGTGCCAGGCCGTACGAAATTGCAGTGAGGTTGCAGTGAGGTTGCAGTCACGCCGCGCGCGTGAACGCGCCATGTGAATAGGCCTCGTGATCGTCAACGCTTCCACGCGCCGTGATACGTCACGGCCGTGGAGGCGTTTTTCGTCACCGGGTTTGTTTCGAGATTGGTCGACCTGTTCGAGGCGACTTCCCCGCCTGCCGCCGCTTTGTCGCTGGCGCGCTCGATGCGCGCACCGTACTCAGGGAAGCGCGCAAGGATTGCATCGACTTCTGCATCGCTTTGCGTCAGCGCGAGTGCTGTTCCAAGCGCATCGACCGCTGCGTCGAGTGGTCCAATCACGGTCGCGCGCGCCGCGTTGATTGCGCCGAGTCCTGTTCGCGGATCAACGATGTGCGCGTAGCGGACGCCGTCGATTTCGATGAATTGCTCCGTCGCGCCGGAGGTCGACACCGCACAACGCGCGACGACGATGCGCTCCGGATTCACCGCGCTTTCGATGTCGACTTTCCAACCGGGTTCGCCGCGCGGAGGCTCGCCAATGGCGAGGTCGCCGGCAACCGCGACCATCGCTCGCGGACAACCGTTGGCGCGCAAGGTTTCAAGCGCAGCGATGGCACCGAAGCCTTTCCCAATACCGCCAAAGTCGATCGAGATCGACGCATCCTCGCGACGGACTTCAGAGCCCGCAACTTGGACGCGCGTGAAGCCCGTCTTCGCACGCGCGGAAGCGAGGGCGGCGGCGTCGGGTAGGGCCTGCGTCTTTCGCGCGTCACGCCAGAGTTGAACGAGCGGCGCCACCGTCGGATCGAACAAGCCATCGGTCTGCGAAGAGACGTGCAGCGCGCGCTCCAAACAGCGCGCGAATGACTCGGGGACTTGCTGTGTGAGTTCCGACGAGCGATTGAACTTGGTGAGATCGCTCGTCTCTTTCCAGTCGGAAAGCATCCGATCGAGCCGTTCGAGTTCTTCGAGTGCGGCGCGCGCCGCGATCTTCGCTTTCGCTGGATCATCGGCATCGATGGTGATCGTGACGGGCGAACCCATCGCGAAACCAACGAAGTACTCGCGGTTTGCGCGCGAGGCATCGGTTGGATCGGGAAGCGCCGCGGGATTGTCCGCGAAGCGTTCATAGCCGCGCCACGCGACAAGCCCGAACGCAAGCACCAGCGCGATCCGAAGCGGAGTCACTCGACCTTTCCGCAGACGTCGCACGGTTTAGTGCGCTTCCTTCGACGGCTCGGTCGGTTGGACCGGTTGCGTTGTCGCGCCCGCATCCGAAGTTGTCGGGGCCGCGGCTGTCGGGGCCTTCTTCGTCAACCACCACGGCTTGCCGATGTGGCAACCGCGCGTTGGATTCTTCTCCAAGTAGTCTTGGTGATACGTCTCGGCGGTGTAGAAGGTCTTCGCAGGTTCGATTTCCGTGACAACCTTGCGGCCGTTGAAGAGCGACTTCGCCGCGAGGCCCGCCACGAACGTCTTCGCCTCTTTCTCTTGCTCGGCATTCACCGTGTAGATACCCGAGCGGTACTGCGTGCCGTAATCGGGACCTTGGCGATTCAACTGCGTCGGGTCGTGCATCTCGAAGAAGCCTTCGAGCAGTTGTGCGTACGTGATCTTGGTCGGGTCGTACACCACCTTCACAGCCTCCGCGTGGCCCTTGTAGCCAGCGGGGCGCGACGAAGCGGGGGCGTCGTCTTGCGAGCAAATCTCCTTGTAGGTCGGATTCTCACTCGAGCCCTGCATGTATCCGCTCTCGGCGGTGATCACGCCGGGCGCGAGTTGGAAGTAGTGCTCAATGCCCCAGAAGCAGCCGCCGGCGAAGTACGCGGTCTCTGTCTTGACGGGTTGCGATTCGGGCGGCAGCGGTGCGCCCTTCTCGTGGAAGACAAGCGCGGCACCGTTCAAGCAGAAGCGCAGGCCTGTTGGCTTTGGGCCGTCGTCAAAGACGTGGCCGAGGTGCGCGTCGCAACGTGCGCAGTTGATCTCAACGCGCTCCATGCCATGCGAGTTGTCTTCCGTGGCGGCGACGTGCGCGATATCAAACGGTTGGAAGAAGCTCGGCCAGCCCGTGCCGGAATTGAACTTGTGCGAACTCGAGAAGAGCGGGAGGCCGCAGACGACGCAGCAGTAGGTGCCGTCCTTCTTGTTGTCGAGGAGCGTGCCGCAGAACGCGGGCTCGGTGCCGGAGTTTTGCGTGATGCGATACGCCTCAGGCGAGAGTTTCTTTGCGAGTTCCGCGACCTTCGCGCGGGAATACGGCGTGACGTCGTATCCAGCACGCGAGTACTTCGTGGACGACGAGGAATTGGAGGCAGCATCAGAAGTCATGAGTTTCTCTTCGGGCGTTCCGCCCGTGTTGTCAGCCGCTGAGGTCGGCGGCGCGACTGCTCGCGAGAGTCCGAGTGCCGCGGCAGGGACCACCAAGATCAGACTGACGAGAATCGCGAGGGCAATGCGCATAGGAAGACCTTTCCGGGAAGTGGCGGTCGCTGTTCGCGCGTTCGTCATCGCGGATGCAACGAGCGAGCGCGTGAATCAATGAGAAATGGGCCCGGTGGGAATTGAACCCACACGCCTTGCGGCTGCAGATTTTAAGTCCGCTGCGTCTGCCGATTTCGCCACGGGCCCGTGTGAGGTGCATCCTACCGAAGGCGCGGACGCACGCTCGCAGAGGCAACGTCCGCTCCAACGAACATGCGTTCGCAGCTGCGCGGGGTTTGCCCACTTCGCGTGTTCTCGGCTTCTCGGCGTTGTTTAGTGCTTTTCGAGGTGCCCACCGAACGCGAATCGTTGCGCACTCATGACCTTGTTCATGAAGTCGGCGTTGCCGCGCGACGTGAAGCGGCCAAACAGCGCGGCGGCAAGTACGGGCACAGGCACGCCTTCGTCGTTCGCGGCGGCGAGCGTCCAGCGTCCTTCGCCCGAGTCGCTCACGCGACCGCCGAACTTCTCGAGGTTCGGATCGTTCGCCATCGCTTGGGCGGTGAGGTCGAGGAGCCACGAACCGACGACGCTGCCGCGACGCCAGAGTTCGGTAATCGCCGCGAGATCAAAGTCGTACTGGTAGTGCTCGGGGTTGCGGAGCGGCGTTGTTTCCGCGTCCTTCTCGTACGCGTGTTTGCCGATGTCGGCGTGCTTGAGCACGTTGAGGCCCTCGGCGTACGCGGCCATCAGCCCATACTCGATCCCGTTGTGCACCATCTTGACGAAGTGGCCTGCGCCCGACGGTCCGCAGTGGAGGTAACCGGACTCCGCCGTGCCAAGCTTCGCGCCCTCTGGGTTGCGCGAAATCGTGCCGAGGCCTGGCGCGAGCGTGCGGAAGATGGAATCAAGTCGCGCCACGGCCGCGTGGTCGCCGCCGATCATTTGGCAGTAGCCGCGCTCGAGGCCCCACACGCCGCCAGACACACCGACGTCGACGTAGTGCAGGCCCTTCGCGGCGAGTTCCTTCGCGCGGCGAACGTCATCGATGTAGTAGCTGTTGCCACCATCGATGATGCAGTCGTCTTTCGAAAGATGCTGCGCGAGTTCGGCGATTGTTCCATCGACAAACGCAACAGGCAGCATCATCCACACGTGGCGTGGACCCGAATTTGAACCTGCGAGTTTGGCGCAGAGATCGGCGATGCTCGTCGACGCAGTCGCGCCTTCGGTGGCGAGGTCCGCCACAGCCTTCGCGTTCACATCGAACACGACGACCGAGTGGCCTCCCTTGAGGAGACGGCGAACCATGTTTGCGCCCATGCGCCCGAGACCAATCATTCCGATGTGCATGGCGCGGAATGTAGTGGATCTCGCGGTGCGCGGGAGCCTTCACGGAAGACCATGACAAAGCCTTCTCAAACGGTGAAGGAAAGGCAAGGCCCGGTGCGCTAGTGCGTGGGTTGTTGCGTGGGTTGCTGCGTGCACTACTGCATGGGTTGCAGCGTGAGTTGCTGCGCCAACCACTCGGCGAACGCCGCCTTCGGGAGTCGCATACCGGGTGAAAGCACGCGGCCATCGCGCAGGAAGAGCGTGCCATCGATGTCGGGCGCGTCCATCGTCTCGAGCGGATTGGCGGTGATTCCCGCGAGATCTTTCCGCTCGAGTTTCTCAAGTGCCGACGCGCGCAGTCGGTCTGCGGGTTCGAGCGCGAAGCCGAAGACGCGACTTCCCGCCCGCCGCGCATCGCGCGTTGTCGCGAGGAGATCGGGTACTCCCTCGAGTGCGAGAGTCAGTCCATCGGCAGAGCGCCGCATCTTGCCCGTTGAAACCGAGGTCGGCCGATAGTCGGCCACCGCGGCCGCCATGACGACAAGTTCCGCCTGCGGCAGTTCCGCGCGCAGCAACGTCTCGAGATCGCGCGAGGTTCGAAATGGGACGACCTCGATGTTGCGATGGCTCGGTGTTGCGACCCGAATCGGCCCAACCGCGAGGCGAACCCGCCACCCGAGGTCCGCGAGCGCGACCGCGATGGCGAGTCCCATGCGGCCAGACGATCGATTTCCAAGGAAACGAACGTCATCGATCGGCTCCTCCGTCGGACCAGCGGTCACGAGTGCGATCGGTGGATTGGTCGATGGAGCGGGTGGGAGCATGTGGGTGAAGTGACGTGAAGGTGCGCGAGGCGCGTGACGCGCGAGACGCGCGTGATAGGGCTGAGTCGGCGACGAAGGGACCAGCGCTTCGTCGAAACACGTTGGCGAACGCGAGGCGCCTCAGATGTGTCGCCAAATTTGAAAAGTTGTTCGAAGCCTCGACGGTTCCAACGGTTGCGGCGAGGGGCGCGATGGGCGATACTACGAAACTCCCCCGGTTGTAGTCGGGGAGCCTTCCCTTGGAGACGCGAAATTGGCACGCAAAAGCAAGAAGAAGATCGGTGAGATCCTGATCGAACAGGGCTCTGCCACGCAGGACCAAATCGTGGCAGCGGTGCTTGAGTCGAAGGACTACGGCAAGCGCGTCGGCGAGGTGCTTGTCGAGCAGGGAGCCTGCACCGAAGAGCAAATTGCGCGAGCACTGGCGGACCAATTCGGTGTGGAGTTTGTCGATCTCACGAAGCCGGAAGCGGCGACGAAGATTGATCGAAGTCTCCTCAAGACGGATTTGCAAAAGAAGTACACGATGGTTCCGATGCGCAAGGAGCGAAACACGCTGCTCCTTCTGGTCCATGATCCAAGTGACGTTGATGCACTCGACACCATCGGTATCACCGCCGGCAAGACGGACATTGGCGGCATCGCATCGCGGACGCAACTTGCGGAGTACATCTCGGGCGGATCTTCGGGACCGGATCTCAACTCGCAGCTCGTCACAAGTTCGCTTGATAGATCACGCGACAGTTCACGTGACTCGTCCAAGGACAGTTCGCGCGACGCTTCGCGCGACAGCTCGCTCGACGCAGACGCTGGCGCCAACGAGTCCGGCATTGTCCGACTCGTCGATCGTTTCATCGTCGAAGCCGTGCAAGGACGTGCGAGCGATATTCACGTCGAGCCGCGCAAGGACGTCGTGATCCTCCGCTACCGCGTCGACGGTGTGTGCATCATCCGCGACGAGATCCCCAAGAAGATGCAGAACCCGCTGCTTGCGCGTCTCAAGCTGATGGCGGGCGTGAACATCTCTGAGCGCCGCATCCCACAGGACGGTCGTATCAAGATGACGATCGACGGCACGGTCGTCGACTTCCGTGTGTCGGCGTGTCCTGCGGTGCACGGCGAAAGCGTCGTCCTTCGTATTCTTCGTCCCGACAGCGCGCGTCTCGGTCTTGAGAAGCTCGGCTTCCAACGCGATAACCTCGATGCGTTCAATCGCATCATCCGTCGACCAAACGGCATCTTCCTCGTCACTGGTCCGACTGGTTCGGGCAAGACGACCACGCTCTATTCCGCGCTCAACGATCTCAACACGCCCGACCGCAAGATCATCACCGCGGAAGACCCTGTCGAATACGCGTTCAAGGGCATCAACCAAGTCCAGGTTCGTGAGTCGATCGGACTGACCTTCTCGGCGATTCTGAAGTCGATGCTGCGTCAGGCGCCGAACATCATTCTCGTCGGCGAAATCCGCGATCGCGAAGTCGCCGACATCGCGATTCAGGCGGCACTCACCGGCCACATGGTCTTCTCGACCTTGCACACGAACGACGCGCCGAGCGCGATCACGCGTCTCATCGACATGGGCGTCAAGCCCTTCCTTGTCGCAAGCTCGATTCAGGCGGTGATGGGTCAGCGCCTCGTCCGCATTCTCTGCGAGAAGTGCAAGCAGCCGGACGACGCGCCCGATCGCAAGGTGTTGCGACTCGTCGGTATCAACGACGAAGAAGTGGCCAACGGCACGATGATGAAGCCGGTGGGCTGCGCAGGTTGCGGCGGTACCGGTTACCGCGGCCGTCGCGCCATCTTCGAGATGATGACGATGAACTCCGAGATCCGCGATCTCGCGTTCAATCGCTCGAGCATTTCCAAGCTGCGCAACGCGGCCATTCGCGGCGGCATGCGCAGTCTCGTGGAAGACGGCAAGATCAAGATTCTTGCTGGCCAAACGACCGCGAGCGAAATCGCCAACTTCGCGCAAATCGAAGGCTTCGATCCGTCGGAGATTACGCACAGCTGAGTGGGTGAAGAGCTTTCAGATTCCAACAGATTGCCGGTGCACCGCGCCGGAAGAGAGGTAACGACACATGTCTGCGATGCAAATTGACCGCCTTCTCGACACGATGGTCAAGCAAGGCTCCTCCGACCTTCACATCTCCGTCGGACGCCCACCGACGATTCGCTTGCACGGCAAGTTGCGCAGCCTCGCGACGAAGGTCGTCGACTCAGAAGACGCGATGGCGCTGATGAAGTCGATCACGCCAGAGAAGAACCAACAGGAACTCGCGGAACACGGCGGTACGGACTACGGCTTCGCCTTCGGCGAGGCCGCGCGCTTCCGTGCCTCGGTCTTCAAGCAGCGCGGCGACATCTCGATGGTGCTTCGTTTGATCCCAAACACGCTGCTGACCTTCGAGCAGATCGGTCTTCCGAAGATCGTCGAAGAACTTGCGCGTCGTCCGCGCGGTCTCTTCCTCGTCACCGGCCCGACCGGTTCGGGTAAGTCGACCACGCTCGCCTCGATGGTCAATTGGATCAACGAGTTCTACGACCGCCACATCGTGACGATCGAAGACCCGATCGAGTATTACCACTACCACAAGAAGTCGGTCGTCAACCAGCGTGAAGTTGGTAAGGACGTGCCAAGCTTCTCGGAAGCACTCCGACGCGTGCTTCGCTCCGACCCTGACGTGATCCTCGTCGGCGAAATGCGCGACCTTGAAACGATCGAGTCCGCGATTCGCGCCGCAGAAACCGGCCACTTGGTGTTCGGCACCCTGCACACATCGGGTGCTGCAAGCACGATCAACCGCATCATCGACGCGTTCCCCGTGACCCAGCAGGAGCAGGTGCGCGTCCAGCTCTCGACCTCGCTCATCGCGGTGCTTTCGCAGCAGCTTTGCGCGCGCTCCGATAAGCCGGGTCGTGTGGCGGCCTACGAGTTCCTCGTGGTCACGCCCGCGATCTCAAACCTGATCCGCGAAAACAAGACCTTCCGTATCGACTCGGCCATTCAGACCGGAAAGAAGTTCGGCATGCAGCTGCTCGACGACCACCTCTGGAAGCTCTACACCGAGGGCAAGGTCGGCGCGGAGGAAGTCATCGATAAGTGCAAGAACCCAGGCGACCTCAAGGACAAGATCCATCGCGCGGGTGGCACGATTGGTCGTGCGGACCTCGATCAGGAGCACCAGGTTTGACGGTTTCACGGTCCGAGTCCGTGGGATTCGCGCGATGGAGTTCGAACGAAACCTCGCTGCTTGACCGAGTCACGTCGGGGGCACCAAACCGCGTTTGCGGCGTGCCCGCCATGCACATGAATCCAAGTGTCCTGCGTTGAACCCTCCGCCTCGCCGCATTGGCGGGGGGTCATCGTGCCGTATAGCACGTCGTAGGACACGTGAAGGTGATTCCCGCCGAGCGTTTCGGAGGGTGTCCGGTGAAGAACGCGGCAGACTGGAAGTTTGCAATGTCGATTCTCTCCCCAGAACTCGAGAAGGCCCTCTCCACACTGAAGGGCTCCCGCATCGGGCGCATTTTGCGCAAGTTGTCGGGCGCTGGTCAATTGGGCAAGTTCGACAAGATCACGCCTGAACTCATCGAAGAGATGGTCAAGTTGCAGCAGACGCCTGAGTACAAGGGCAAGCTGCTCGGCCAGATTCTGCTTGAGAAGGGCTACATCGACGAGGCTGGCATTCAGAAGTGCCTGGCCGCGCAGAAGGGGTTTGCGTATGTCGACATCTCGGGTGTCGAGCCGACGTCGGAGGCCATCGGTGCGGTGCAAAGGGGCATCCCGCGCAGGTTCCTGTTCGTGCCGCTCGAGTTTGATCCAAGTGCAAAGGCTCTCACGATCGCCGTGCAGGACCCCAACAACTTTCACGTGGTTGACTATTTGAAGACCGTTGGGGCCATGCGTCGTGTGACGGTCGTCGTTGCGCCGGCCGCACAGATTGAGGAGTTGCTCAACCGCTACTTCAATTTCGGCGGCCGCACGCTTGATGCGAGTGTCGACGGAGATAAGACCTTTTCCGACGAGCGTCTGAAGAATCGCGGCGCGTCGCTTGACAACGACACGGCGGCGTTGGCCGATGCCGCCAACGACAACGCGGTTGTGCAGCTTGTCCAAAAGCTCTTGCTTGTGGCCATCGAAGACAAGGCCTCCGACATCCACATGGAGCCGTTCGAGGACGAGTTCAAGGTGCGCTACCGCATCGACGGCGTGCTGTACGACATGCAGCCGGTGTCGAAGTCGATTGCGACCGCGCTCGTTTCGCGCGTGAAGGTTATGTCGAAGCTCGACATCGCTGAGCGCCGACTTCCGCAAGACGGTCGTATCGAACTTCCGATGCCGACAGGGCCGATCGACCTCCGCGTCGCCGTGCTTCCGACGATGTTCGGCGAGTCGGTCGTGATGCGTATTCTCGACCGTTCGAACGTGCAGTTGTCGCTCGACAAGGTTGGCCTCGCACCAGTCGAACTCGAGAAGGTGCGCACGCTCATCAACAAGCCGAACGGCATCGTGGTCGTCACGGGCCCGACGGGTTCGGGCAAAACCACGACGCTTTACGCCGCGCTCAACGAGTTGAACGACCCCGGTGTCAAAATTCTGACGGCGGAAGACCCCGTTGAATACGACATCGCGGGCCTCATTCAATGCCAGGTCAATCTCGATCAGGAGTTGACCTTCGCACGCTTGCTCCGAAGCTTCCTTCGTCAAGACCCCGACATCATCCTCGTCGGCGAAATCCGCGACCTTGAAACTGCGCAGATCGCGATTCAGGCGTCGCTCACCGGCCACTTGGTGTTGACCACGCTGCACACGAACGATGCGCCGAGCACCGTGCTCCGTCTTGTCGACCTTGGCGTCGAAACCTTCCTTCTCACTGCGACGATCGAAGCCATCGTCGCGCAACGACTTGTCCGTAAGGTCTGCGTCGATTGCAAGGAAGCGTTCACGCCGAAGGAAGAGGAGTTGATGGAACTCGCGCTTCGCCCAGGGGATGTCGAAGGCAAGCAGTTCTTCCGCGGTTCCCGCAAGAAGAACGGTCGTCCGTGCGAGCGATGCCGCGCGTCCGGCTACAAGGGCCGACAGGGCATCTTCGAAATCATGGGAATGGATGACGAGATCCGCGAACTGATCATGAAGCAAGTCTCCACGAACGTTTTGCGCGCCGAAGCACGCAAGCGCGGCATGAAGACGCTGCGTGAGTCTGGTCTTGAGGCGATTTTCAACGGCGATACCACCATCGACGAAGTCGTGCGCGAGACGATCACCGAAGAGTAAGGACACGCGAAGGAATTCACGCAGGCCGCGGAAGCGCGCTTGCCACGCAAACTACAGCATGCGCCGTTCGGCGCATGACACAAACAACAGCATGCGCCGTTCGGCGCATGACACAAACAACAGCACGCGCCGTTCGGCGCATGGCAGATACGACAGAACCGACGGAGCAAACCATGCCAACCTTTGCCTACGACGCCGTCAACGCCGCCGGAAAGAAGGTCTCCGGGACCATCGAGGCCGGAACTCCGGACGAAGCCATCAAGCTCGTGCGCGGGCAGGGGTTGTTCCCATCCGGCGTGAAGGAGCAGAAGATCACCGGCAGCGGCGGTGGCGGCGCACCCAAGAAGGTTCGCGAAGCCAAAGCGAAGAAGAAGGGCTTCAACTTCACCTTCGGCGGCGTGAGCGCGAAGAAGCTGACGCTCTTCACGCGTCAACTTTCGACGCTGCAAGACGCAGGTCTGCCGTTGCTTCGCTCGATCCAGATTCTCGAAAGCCAGCAGAAGCCGAGCGCGCTCAAGAACGTGCTCACCGGCGTCGCAGAAGAAGTGTCGTCGGGTACGAGCCTTTCGGAAGCGATGGCGAAGTTCCCGAAGGCCTTTGACCGTCTGTACGTGAAGATGGTCGCGGCAGGTGAGGTCGGCGGCGTGCTCGACATCATCTTGCAGCGACTCGCGGAGTTCATGGAGAAGGGCCAGCGCCTCAAGCGCCGCATTCTCGGTGCGCTCATTTATCCCGCGGTCGTCATCTTCATCGCCGTCCTCATCGTCACCGGCATCATGTACTTCGTCATCCCGAAGTTCCAAGAGATCTTCGAGGACTTCGACGTCGAACTTCCAAAGCTCACGATCTTCATGATCGACTGCTCGAAGTGGGTCGCAGGTACATCGAGTAAAGACCAGGTCGTACCCGGTGTGATTTGGATTCTCATCTCGCCGATCCTCATCTTCCTGTTCTTCAAGTTGATACGAAAAACGGGCCCGGGCCGCGCGGCGACCGACTGGGCGGTGTTGAAAGTCCCGGTGGTTGGCACGCTTGTGCGAAAGACCGCCATCGCGCGTTTCACCCGCACGCTTGGCACGCTCATCAGCGCTGGTGTGCCGATTCTCGAGGCGATTCTCATTACCCGCGACACCTCGGGCAACTACGTCTTCGAGAAGGCGCTCACGAAGGTGCACGACTCGATTCGCGAAGGCGAGACGTTCGCGACGCCACTCCGTGAATCAAAGACCTGCGACCTCATCGTCGTCAACATGATCGACGTCGGTGAGGAAACCGGCGACCTCGACGTGATGCTCATGAAGATCGCCGACAACTACGACGAAGAAGTCGACGTTGCGGTCGCGAGCCTTCTGTCGCTCCTCGAGCCGTTCATGGTCGTCATCCTCGGCGGCATCGTGCTCCTCATCGTTCTCGCGCTCTTCCTTCCGCTCGTCTCGATGATCGAGTCGGTGTCGAACACGTCGAAGAAGTAATTCGAAAGAAGTAGTTCGAAAGAAGTAGTTCGAGAGAGTGAGTCTCCGAATTCTGTCCGCTCCGCATGCAGGGGGCTCTCCAACGATGCGCACTCCGAACCGCCACAACACCACATCGCACCGCCGGGGCTTCACCCTGACGGAACTTCTCACCGTCGTCGCGATCATCGTGCTCTTGATCGGCACGGTCACCGTGGCCGTTGGTGCAGCAACCCGCAAGGCGCAGCGCACCAAGACGCAGTTCTTGTTGGGCTCGATCGCATCGGGTCTTGGCCAATTCCAAACGGACTTTGGCTATCTGCCGCCGGTACTCATGGCACGACAGGGCGGCGAGACCGCGGGCTTCCGCGGTTTCGCGCGCGACGTGACGACGGTTGGTCAGGTTCCCAACCTGCAGCAGTGGTACAGCTACACAACTCTCGCCGACTACCTCGTTGGCTACGGCAACCGCAGCGAAGATGGCTACGGCGTGCGCCTCGGAGGTTCAGCGGGTCCTGGCACCAAGGAGAACCCGCCGTTTGGTATCCGCGCGCCTGGTTCTGATGGTGCGTGGGGTTCGGTGGATGCTCCGCAGAATGCGTACGCCGCGTTCCCAGGCCTCTACCGCGCGCGCAATCCGAATCGTGACGCCGCTCCGATTGCAGTGAACGGCGCCAACTGGAACTCGGTTGGCATCGAAGGCCGCGTCTACGGCCCGTATCTCGAACTCACCGACGAGAAACTCCTCGGCGGTTTGAAGGGTTTCGACGCGCAGGGCAATCCAATCATCGTGACGAACGATCAGCTCGACCCGAACTTCGACAACTACCCCAAGGTACTGCTCGACTACTGGGGAACGCCGATCTCGTACTACCGCGCGCCGTACTCGGGCTCGGATCTCCGCAGCGAGCTTCCGGTGTCGGGCGGATTCGCGAATCTCGCGGACGTCTTCGCGCTGCGTCCGTGGGACGTCGCCACGGGTGAGGTCGCGAAGGGCGCACTCGATGCCAACGACGACGACACGTCGTCCGCGGCGCTCAAGGGCGCCACGTTCGCGCTCTTCTCGCGCGGCCCCGACCTCGGATTCGATCGCACCGTGCGCCGCGACCTCGCGGAGTTGAACAAGGACAACCTCTCGGAGACCGGCCGTTGAACGGCCGCTGCACGACCATGGACGAGTCGAACCGAACCCTTCGCCCGCGCAACGCCGGCTTCACGCTGCTCGAGATGCTGGTTGTGATCGGCATCATCGTGCTGCTCGCGAGTCTCGTGCTCGCCGTCAGCGGCAGCGTCATCCGCGCCAGCGAGGAGCGCTCGACGCGCAACACGCTCGAGATCCTCAACTCGGCCACCGAGGAGTACGAGCGCACGCTCGATCGTCGCGTGTCGTACCTGTCGGCGGCGAACGGCGGTTCGCCAGCCGACATCGCCGCGTCGCAGACCGTTCGATACGACGTCATCTCGGTTCCACCGACGCCACCGGTCGGCTCGGGCGTCGCGGCATGGACTGCGCTGGCGGCTCCGTATCCATCGGTCACCGGACCCGGCCTTCCGGCCTACTCGGTGCGTCCGTTCCAGCGCACCGTGCATCTCATCTGGGCGCTGACGCAGTCGCCTGCAAGCGCGTCGATCATGCAGAAGATCCCCGAGTCCTCGTTCCGCGGCGTGCGTCCGTCGGGTACGAGCGCCGGGTTCACGGGCGTGCGCCACGCGGTCGACGCGTGGGACACGCCGATCATCGCGATCTTCCCGGGCCGCGAGGCGAACTCAAACGGCCTCGTCGATCCGGCGAACAATATCGACGCCGACGGCACGATCAAGTGCGACAGCGAGACGGCGTCGGCCACCAGCGGCG
>JBEIJG010000033.1:0-14043 GCA_040380385.1 Phycisphaeraceae bacterium
CCCGGCGTGACGCTTTCTGCCGATGGCAAGTCGATCAAGATTTCGTCGCGCGCTGAAATCACGGCGCCGAACGCGGATCGCGAGTTCAATCCTGACGCGAGCTATCGCGCGATTGGCTTTCTGCTCGCCGGAAACGAGGCGACGGTCGTCGATCAAGTGAAGGGCGATCAAGGCGCGACCTATTACGCGATTGCGCTTGGAAATGGCACGTCGGGATGGATCGCGTCGTCTGCGCTTTCGAAGCCTGCGGTGACGACGCCGACTCCAAGCGCTGCGCCGTCGAACGCGCCTGCAACAACCAACCCCGCACCAACCGCGACGGACACGACCACTGAAACGGTGACCGATGTCAAGAGCGAAGAAGCGATCGTGGAAGTCGACACCGAAACCGGCCAAGTCATCCGCGCTGAAACGACCACGGAAACTGTGACGGACGTCACGACCAACGACCCGAATGCGAAGACTGAATCGAAGACCGATGCGAAGGCTGACGTCGTGCAGAAGGTGAAGCGCATTCGCGTTGCGGATCTCGAAGCGTCGTACAAGGCGATGCGCGCCGAACCGACGGAATCCGCCGAATTTGAAGCACTTCGCGAGCGCGCGCTCGCGATCGCGGAAGATTCGACTTCGACTGCGAGCGAAGTGCAGCGCGCGAAGTTCCTCGCGAAGAAGGTCGAACTCGACATCACCATTCAAAAGGATCTGCGCGAAATCGCCGAGCGCAAGCGCAAGCTCGACGCCAACTTCAAGGGCGTCGCCGACCTCGAGATGGCAACCTTGACACGCATGCCGTACGACAACGTCGGCCGCCTCAACGCGTCGAAGTTCTACACCGGCGAGCGCATGCCGCTCCTCTACGTCTTGCAAGACCCAGGGACGGGCTACACGATCGCGTACATGGTTCCGGATGGCACCTACGACCTGTCGTCGATGCTCGGCCTCGTCGTGGGCGTCAAGGGCCCAGTCAAGTACGACGAGAGCCTCCGCCTCAACGTCATCACGCCGAACTCGATCGTGCCGATTACGCCCAAGGCCGGTTCGGCCGCTGGTTCCGGCACCGTGACGGCGACTGGGAGCGAGAACACGCCGAATTCCGACAAGTGATTGCGCGGCGCGCTGCCCCTACCCCGCGCCGACCTCTCCAAACGAGGCGCAGCCTCACCAACTCTTCGCGGCCCTGCCTGAACACTTCCGTTCACGCAGGGCCGCGCTCTTTTTCTGTGCTGCAAAGTGCGCAAACGTTCGCTATACTCCGCGACGTCGGGGCGTTAGCTCAATTGGGAGAGCGATGCCTTTGCAAGGCATAGGTTACCGGTTCGACCCCGGTACGCTCCATGAACGAGAACCCGTCAGTTGGCGGGTTCTCGTTGTTTTTGCTGGGGTTTTTGCTGGGGTTTTTGCTGGGGTTTTTGCTGGGGTTTGGTCGCCGCTCTTTCGAGCGTGCGATCCATCCGCGCGCAACACCCACACGCACGCCGTCTCGTCATGTCGAATCTCTGGCTTCACACCTTCGCAATCCCTTCCGCTGGCGAGCACGCCGCCGTTGCGCGTGATGAAGCACGCCACGCCTTCGGCGCACGACGCCTCAACGCGGGCGATCACGTGACACTTTTCGACGGTGCGGGCACGATCGCCGATGCCGTTCTTTGCGATGAACGTGGCCGTGACGGAAGCGTGCTCGTCGAGATCACCGCACGCCGCGAGGAGCCGCGGCCATCGCCCGAAACGACGATCGCGTTCGCTGTGCCGAAGGGCGATCGCCTCTCAACACTGCTCGACCTCGCGACGCAAGCGGGTATCGCGCGCTTGGTCGCCATCGAATGCGCACGCAGCGTGGTCGACGCGGACAAACTCGATCGAAGCGAGCGCTGTCAGCGGATCGTCGCGGAGAGCGCGAAAGTGGCGAAGCGCGCGTGGATGCCTGAACTCGCGACGGGCGGAGATCTCGTTGCATTCGTGCGGACAGAACTCGCGCGCGGCGCGGCCGTTGCCGTTGCTCACACGGAAGATGGTGCGGGCGCTGTGCGCGCGGGATTGCTCGCGTGGCGATCGTCGCTCGACGCCGCGCAGCCGCGAACCGTCGTGATCGGGCCCGAAGGCGGCTTTGAACCGAGTGAACTTGAAACGCTGCGCACGTGCGGCGCTTCTTTCGTTTCGCTTGGACCGTGCGTGATGCGCGTCGAAACCGCGGCCGTCGCGGCGGCGGTGTTGCTCCAGGCCTGACTTCGCGTCGCCCGCCCCCGCGGCACGATTCGCCGTCCATTCATCCGCGCGCTGGCACTTGCTCTGCATGCGGTCGGCATCGCACACAACGCGCGTCACCACACGGTTCCATGTGCGCCGTCGCCGTGCCCTCACCGACCGCCGCGAGTACTTCGCGTTCAATCGCGCTCGCAATCTCGTGCGAATCCGCCACACTCATCTCACGCGGCACACGCAAGTGCATGTCGACGAAGTGCAATCGCCCTTGATGCCGATGCCGCACAGAGGCGTACGAACAGATCGCAGGCGACTCTCCCGCGCGATGGCGATCAAGGACCGCGAGGATCTTCTGATGATCTTCCGCATCCTGCGCGCCAAGAATCGAAGAGAGCCCGCCAAACGCGACACGCGTACCAACGACGACAAGCAGCACGCCGACACCGATCGCAACTGCGGTATCAATCCACCCTTGCCCCGTGATCCAGACCGCGACGAGACCGGCAAGCACCGCGAACGTCGTCCAAAGGTCGGAGAGCAGGTGCTTTCCATCACCAACGAGCGCTGCGGATCCTGTCGCGCGCCCAACGCGAAGGAGCGCAAATCCCGCGACGCCGTTGAGCACCGCGCTCGCCGCGACGAGCGCCAGCCCGAGATCTAAGCGCGCGACCTCGACGTTTCCTCGATAGACGCTCTCAGCGCTATGTGCGAGAACCACAAGCCCCGCCACCGCGACCAAGACACCCTCGAAGAGCGCACTGACAAACTCGATCGGCCCGTGGCCGTACGGGTGTTCCTCATCTGGCGGCCGCTCGGCATAGACGAGCGCGAGAAATGCGCCGATCGATGCCACGATGTTCACGATGCTCTCAAGCGCATCGCTGAAAATTGCATCCGAGCCCGTCGCGAGCCAACCCGCGAACTTCAAACCAAAGCCAACGACTCCGACCACGATCGCCCAACGCGCCGCCGAGCGAGCGCGTCGTGAGATTTGTGGATCGGGTGGCCGGGTTGCCATCAGCGCAAGGTAGCGAAAGTCCGCGCTTCAGCGGGCGACGTGTGGCTGACGGATGACGTCGGAAGGGCACAACCTCGCATGCATCGCTCAGAGCGCGACGCTCGCCAAGCGCCACACGTCACGCGCCTACATCGGCGCGAGAATTGCAGCGCGGTCGAGAATGCGCCAACCCGTCGGACGGAAGAATGGAAAGCGCCCCATTGCTCCAACGAGATTGCGCAAGTCTTCCTCGTCCAATGTCCACTCGCAGTGTTCATGCGCAGACTTCGATCGCATCGACTCTCTACCGAGATCAGATCGACGCGGGCGCGCCGCGCGACGCTCGTCTTCTCGCGCGCGGTCCCGACGAATCCACTCGAGCGAGAACGTCCGCTCGCGCATCGGCCAATGGTCGAGTTCCTCCGCGACTTCACTCGCTTTGTTGGTGCAGATAGCGAGCGTGCGCTCGTATTCGTCGACGGCGTCTTCACCACGTCCCGTGCCAGACCTGCCACGCGTGGCTGCCCGCACGGCGATGTTTGCGCCGAAAAGTGACCACCAACCCGCGGCTTCACGCACCGCTGGAGCCTCGCGAATACCTGCTTCCTCCGCTTCCACCGCACGTTCCAATCGAGCGACAACTTGCTCAATCGCGTCGGCCGCGTCGACCTCACCGACCGCCGCGCGCACTTCGAGTATTCCGCCAGCGGCCGCATCGGCGAGTCCCACGTACTGACTATCGCCGAATTCACTCGCGAGTTCTTTGTAGAGCGCCTTCGCGCGCACGAGTTCGCGCTGCGCGCTCGCGCCGAGTGCTTTGAAGGCCGCGTCGTCGCGCGCTTCGAGCATCGCACGTCGATCACCATGGCCGCGCAACACGTGGCAAAAAGCTCGCGCGACACGTTGCATGCGAGTGCGCGGGCTTTCGATCGATGGATCCGTGAGAAGCGAAGTCGCAATCGCGCGCGACTCGTCGAGATTCCAAAGCGCGTGGTTGGCTGCCGCCAAGTTCACGCGCAACATCAATCGCACATCAGCTCCAACTCCATGCTCGCCGAGACCCTCGCGCACACATTCGAGGACGCGCGTGTAACGACCGCGCGCGTCGTACGCGCCCGCGAGTCGATTCGCAGCAACTGCACGTTCATGGCCGTTGCGCGCAATCGTGCGCATCGCGAGCGCTGTGCGTTTCATGCCATCGACATCTCCAGAACGATGCTCCGCTTGCGCCTGCATATCGAGTGCCGCGAAACTGAGTGTGCTGCGCGGTGGCGCGCTTGCATTCGTCGCGCTCGACGTTTCACAACGTTGCCGCAACACTTCGTGCCCCGCCTCCGTGCCCGCGGCAGGACCGACTTCGTCATCGTCTCCCCACACGGCTTGTGCGACATCACCAAAGTCCCATTCAAGAATCTGCGCGAGCCGCGCGACAAGATCGAGTTTTGGATTTCCCGAAACTGGAATCGCGCGCCGCGATTCGCGACCAAGTGCACCATTCATGCGCCCGACCGTCCACCCTCGATAGTTTCGCGCAAGTGCAATCATGCGCTCCATGCGATTGCGTCGAATTTGCTCGCGCTGCGATGAAGCCTCTGCTTCATGCGGTTCGTTGTGTTCGCGTGCGTGGTCACCGTGTTCCCCGCTGATCGGTTCCTTCTGCATTGATCCTCCTTGCTGCACGATGACGTGCCGCAACGAGATCATGTCGATCGATTGGAGCGTGTGCGAAAAGCACACGTGTTTCCCACGGTTTTCAACAATCACAACGAATGACAGAGCTTCACGCAATGCGTCAGCACTGCGAGCCCTCTGATCACGCATACGGCGACCAGTCGATCTCGCATTTTTTCGTGTCACCGTGCACCGCACGAGTTGTCCACCATCGATCCCTGTCCGAAGACTTCAGCGCGAGGCATCGACGAGTTCTTCCGGATTCGCGACCGTCACATCGGCGCCGATGACACGCACCTGCGTTGGTTGCGCCGGAAGTGCGAGCGTCGACATCTTTGCGCCGTCGAGAAGGACGGAGCCATCGGGCCCGTCCACACGCGCGACATCCTTCCAAAGAACTTCGATGCGCTGTGCACGCGCGCGCTCCAAATCACTCGCGGGGCGCTGTTCGCCCTTCGAGTCGCGCACAACCGCACGCGGCGCAACGTCGAACGACGCCATCGACTTTCCTGCTTCGTCGAGAAGTTCAATGCGCCCCGTTCCAGTCATATCCAACCGAACACCCTCCGCGCTCGACGCGATGGCGCTCGACCACGCGACGCGTTCACCGCTTGAGCCCGCAGACGAAACCGACATCCCGCGCCATGCATGGCGACCGAATTCCTCGATGGTTGGCGCGCGAAACGCGACTTCACACTCGGGCCCACCGTGCACTTGAAACGCGAGCACACCATCCACGATTCCGTCGAACCACTCTGCGCACGGCACACCGTTCACGCGCGTGCGGATGCGCGGCCCATCGCACTCGATCTCGTACGTGTTCCAGTCGCCGAGTTTGAACGCGGCTTGCGCGGGCTCGTTGTCGCGAAGCGGCGCGAGCCACAATCGACCGCGCTCGTCGTAGATGCCGCCCGACCAGCGCCGCGGCGTGGGATCGACTTCGACCTGCAGCCCCGCGATCGAACCGCCCTTCTCACCCGATCGGATTTGAATCCCAGAGTTCATCTTCTCGCCCTTCGGGTTGCTCGCGGAACCAAGTCGCACATCAACCACCAAGCGAAAGTTGCCAAGCGCACGCGGAGAAACGAGAAATCCGTTCCGTTCGATGGGCCCGCGTCCAACGAGCGTTGGACCAACTCCACCATCCGCTGGCGGCAGTAAGTCGAACTTCGCGGCGCCGCCAACGAGGCGCCAATCTTTGTATGGAAGGCGGTCGAAGAGCGCCTCCGGCGCTGGGGCTTGGGCGACCGCACTCTGTGGCTCGGTCCGAAGCTCAGCCTGCCGCACGGCATCCGCGTGGTTGAGTTGTGCCGCGTTTGAGGCGAGCGAGACGACCAACGCGAAAGCGAGTTTTCCGAGCATTCCACGCATCGCAACCGCATGACGCCGACCCGTCAAGTGCGCAACACCACAGAGATCCTCGGACGTTGCCCACACTCGAGCGGTTGATGGCGCCCGGGCAGCATGAATTCTGGCCGCCGGAAGCCGAAACGCCCGATTTCCTACGGGATTCTCGCTTGCCCGTCGTCCCGCGCCCGAAGCCACCTAGCCCCACGCGGAAGCCCGCCCGATCGTCCACCCATTCGCCCACCCGATCGACCACTCATTTGCCCTCAAGGCCCTCCGATGCACACGACTTCGCTCTCTCACGGCGTTCGAATCGGTACTCGCACCCGCATGTTCAACGGCATGCTCACGCTCGCGAGCACGATTGCCACTGCAGGTGCCGCCGGGACCGCTGCCAACGCGTCGTTCACGAACTACACGTTCGTCGCGACGCCGATCACCGTGAGCGGGCAGAATCTCGTGCGCTACGAAGTCTTCGCGACCTTCAACGGGCCGACCGACACGGTGCTGAACGTGTTCAACTTCGCGCTCGTTTCGACGGCTGACCCCGACGGACATGCGGGCTTCTGGCACAAGGACAACAACGACGATGCGCCGGGCACGCTCAGCCAAGCTGCGGGAACGTGGGCGCCGCAACTCATCGGTTCCGCGGTCAACAATCGACCCTACGACTCATTTCTTTCGATCGGCTCGACGAGTGGCGCGACCAGCAGCTCATCGGCTGATCCCTCGTGGAGTTTCGGTGGTTCGGGCACGCACACCGGCGATTCGCGCGGTTGGTCACGCGCGGATCTTGTGAACAACGGAACCATCGGTTGGTTCAACGGCTCGCCGCCGAATCTGCAGGGCCGCGTTGGCGTGAACAGCAATGATGCAACCACTGTGAAAGTTGCGCAGATCGTGCTTTCGCAAGGTCACGCGGCGCGCACGTATTCGCTGCGAACTGCATGGAACAACGGCGCGGGTGGCGGCGTGCAGTTCTCCGACGGAACATTCACGCTCGTTTCCTGCACGCCCACGACGTGGTACCGCGACTTGGATGCCGATGGCGTCGGCCTTGCCGCCGATGGAACGCTCGTGCAATGCACGCAGCCCACCGGATACAGCGCGGCGGATGGTGACAACTGTCCGAGCATTTCCAATCCTTCGCAAGCCGACTGCGACTCCGATGGCGTGGGCGATGCATGTCGCCTTGCCGCAGGCTCGTCGGATCTCAACGAAAACGGCATTCCCGACGATTGTGCGAGTGAGTTCGTCGTGGGCGGCTCGGGGTACGCATCGATTGCAGCCGCGATCGCGGTCGCACCCGACGGTACACAGGTCGATGTTGCGGCTGGAACCTATGGCCCGATCGATCTTTCAGGTCGAGCGCTTTCACTCGCTTCACTTGATGGTCCGAACTCGACATTCATCGACGGCGGCAACAGCGATCGACCGATCACGATCACTTCCGCGGGCGCGGACGCATCGGTGATCGAAGGTTTCACGCTTCGGAATGGTCACGCGACATCAGGTGGCGGCGCGCTGATCATCGACGCGACCGCGTATTTCTCCAATTGCGTGTGGACTGCGAATTCCGCAACAATCGACGGCGGCGCCGTGCGCATCGAGGGCGGTTCGAGCACATTCCTTGACTGCACTTTCGCTGGAAACACCGCGACCAACGGCGGCGCCATCTCGATCGCTGCGGGCACACTTGCAGGAACAACCACCATGGAAGCGTGCACGATTTCGGACAACACCGCGAGTGAACTCGGCGGCGCGCTGCATGTCACAGGTTCTGTGGCACTGCTTGGTTCGACCGTGGAATTCAACGTCGCGAACAGCGCGAGTGCGGGCGTGGACGTTGCAGACGCGATCAGCGCAACGATCTCCGACACGCAACTTTGCGCCAATGAACCGACGAATGTCCTCGGCGCGATCACGGGAAGCGCGAACCGCTTCGGACGCGATTGCAATGCAAACGGCCTCTGCGATCTCGATGAACTCGACAGCGCGACTGACACCGACAACGACGGGACGCTCGACCGTTGCGAACGCGCGCTCGGCGACCTCAATCTCGATGGCATCGTCAACAACTACGATCTCGCAGCGGTGCTCTTCTATTGGGGCACGGCAAATGCTGGTGGCGATGTGAATGGAGACGGTTCTGTGACGAGCACCGATCTCTCGATTCTCCTCGCAAACTGGGGACCACTCGACTGATTTCAACGGCTGATTTCAACGGCTGATTTCATTGGGCGAGTCGCGCCAGCACTTGCTTCGCCCGCGTCAACCTGCGACGCTCTGCTTATGAAAGCACACGAGCCGACGCGTCGCGACGCACTTCGATCCCTCGCCTTCGCAGCGGCCGCGCCCACGTTCCTCGCGCAAGCGACAAGCGCGTACGCCGCCAAAGCCGCGACCGCGTCGACGACTGCCTCGCTGTCACTTCCACGACCCGTGCCGACTTCTCTCTCGCGCAACAGCAAGTTGCAGGCAGGAATCGTCGGCTTCGGCGTTCGCGCACGAGAGATCTACAACGGATTCCTCGACGATGATGCGCTCGAGATTGTTTCGGTCGCCGATGTCGTCGATGCGCGCACCGCGGAAGGCGTGCGTCGCGTCAACGAGCGGCGAAAGAGCGATGTGTGCAAAGCTGCGAAGGATTGGCGCGAGGTCGTGCACGACCCACGCATCGATATCGTCATCGTGACCACGCCCGATCACTGGCACGCAGAGCCTGCGATTGTTGCATCACTTGCAGGAAAGCACGTGTATTGCGAGAAGCCGCTCTCGCTCACGATCGCAGAGGGCCGCGCGATTGCAAACGCCGCTCGCGCGACGGGCATTCGCTTCCAAACGGGTTCACAGCAACGCAGCGAATACGGACACATGTTTGTGCGCGCGGCCGAAGCCGTGCGGAACGGGCGCATCGGAAAGATCTCGAAGATCACCGTTGGCGTCGGCGAATCGCCCAAGCCTTGCGATCTTCCGACCGAGCCACTGCCGGAAGGTATCGATTGGGAAGGTTGGCTCGGCCAAGCGCCGTTGCGCGGATTTTCGAGCACGCTCTGCCCGATTGGCGTCCACAACAACTACCCCGCGTGGCGCAACTATCGCGAGTATTGCAACGGCGGGCTCGCGGACATGGGCGCGCATCACTTCGACATCGCGCAGTGGGCACTCGCGATGGACGAGAGCGGACCGCGCAAAGTCCTTCCGCCTGAAAATGGCGCAAAAACCGGCCTGCGTTTCATCTACGACGACGGTGTTGAATTGGTCCACGGCGGGCCGACCGATTGCACCTTCTTCGGTTCAGAAGGCACGATCGAAGTTTCGCGCGGGCATCTGCGTGCCTATCGCGGTACCGATCGAAGCGCGCCAGATGCGCCCGAAATCCTCGCGGATCCGAAGGGAAATGAACTTCGACTTCCGCGCAACGCTTCGCATATCGCCGACTTCTTGAGCGCGATTCGCGAAGGCCGCGATCCGATTTGCACTGCCGAAACGGGACACCGCACCGCAACGATTTGCCAGCTCTGCAACATCGGCTACGAAGTTGGAAAGCCCTTGCTGTGGAACCCCACCACCGAACGCTTCGAAGGCGCGAACGCGGAAGCCGCGAACGCACTCACCCTGCGCGCGGTGCGAAAGCATCACTAAACGACGGTCTTCAGGAGAGACCCTCGCGCTTCGCCGTGTCTTGAATGGCACGCGACGTGATCAGATAGAACGGAAGCAACGTGCCAAGCACGAGCGCAAGAAACACAAAGACAGGCCACGACGAGAGCGTCGCAGCCTGCCCGACTGCAACGCGCGCGGAACCTTCAAGAATCCACACAAAGAGCCATGCAACGAGCGAGATGACCCACGCGAGATACGCACGCGTCGGCGCGAGCACCACTTCGCGTCCTGCAGCGGAGAGTCGCACAAAGAGGTCCCTTCGCGGCACGTTCACAAGCCCTGGTGCGCCGTGGACAAGCGGCTTGATCGACCACGCGATCAACGCGAAGAAAGCGATGATTCCAAGCGAAAGACCGGGTAAAAGAAACCAACTCGCGCCGCTCTCGCTCCATCGATCTGGAGCTCCCGACGCGTTGAAGTGCACTGGGAAACGCTCGGGTAACTGCGGAAACCACCAGAGCGCTCGCGACCAAAGTACTGCTTCCGCGAGCGTGAGCGAAGCAACGCACACCACGAACACTCGGCGCGACCAACGCGATGTATGGACGTGGCCCGCAATCCGCGCTGCATCGCTTTCGGACGCGCGAATGCGAGCTTCGATGCTAGCGGGATCGTCTGCGTGCATGGTCGTGCGTTCAGATCGTGACTTCTCGTTGCGCGTACGGTCTGCGTGTTACGGTCGCGCCTTGAGGCGATACACATCGACTTGGTACTTCGTTTCGCCTGCGCGTGCGACCGCCGCATTTCCCGAGCCAAAGTACGCATCGACGCGCTGTGGACCGGCAATCGCGCCACCAGCATCGTGCACAAAGAGGATCCGCACCGGCCGCGCATCCCCGGTTGCACTGCGCTCGGTCACGAGCAACACACTGCCTGCGGGATACACACTTTGATCCGCGGCACATGAAAATCCACTCACGAGATCGCCCTTTGGCAAACCAAGAACAGGCGGAAAATCGTTCGGATCGCAAATCTCGAAGAAAACAACGCGTTCGTTCTCGAGTGCCGCGGCTTCAGCTTCACGCGGATTCAGTTCGGCGGAGCGCGCAACATCGGCAAGCGTCGCGGTGACAGGGTCGATGAGCCCGCGCGATGCGAGACCCTTTCCAACACTTTGAAACGGACGACCATTCGTCGCGATCCGCGACACCGGAATGTCTTTACGCGTTCCGGCGATGCGCAGGATCGCCGTGCCGTTGGTTTCGACGAGCGCCCACGCGAATGGGTCGTCGATCCATGCAATCGCACGCTCGCGCGCTTTCGGAGATGCGAGGATTTCGCGCCGCGATGCTCTCGCGAGAGCATCGTCAAATCCGCGCAAATCGGCGTAGATTGGAAATCGGAAGCGCTCGTCTGGCTCCATCGTGACGCTGACGAGCGGTGTCGCGTAGCCCGTCATGAGGCCGTCGGTCGCGGTCGGAGTCGTCGGCTCAGTTCGAACGACTTCGAATCGCTCCGTGAGGAGGCGCGCGAATGCGGCTGGATCGTTCGCTTCGCGATAGGCCGCAAGAAGAGCACCGACATCTTGGCGTACGTCAGCATTGGTCGAATTGAGTGAGACATCGCAGGCCGCGAGAAACGCGACTCGGCGTTCAAGGTCGCGCTTCGGAAACGCGCTTGCGAAATCAAATCGGCGCACATCGACCGGCTGCGCCACGGTTGTCGCGCGTGGCCCGCCCGGCGGGGTCAGCGTTGGTTCAGGCGCACTCGAACGCGTCGCGGTGCTCCCAGCGCAGCCTGACAGCGAAGTAAGCGCGGCAGCCATCGCGAGAGACGCGCAGAGGCGAAATGCAAGCGATCGAGCGGACTTCTTCATCGGTGAACTCTCACGGTCCGAAGGCTAAGGGTGACAGATGCGATGTGCAGGCATCACGAACGTTTTGGCGGACTCCATCAGCCTCAAACGGTCGCTCGCAACTCACGCAATCGAGCAGGAGTCAGCTGTTTCTCGCGCGAACCGAATGTATCAGTTTGCGCCAACGCGGTTTCATCCTATTGCGTGATTCATCGAGATCCCTCACACTCACCGCATGAAGCACGATGCGCCCGACTGCCGAATTCCCCGACGCGCGTTCATGGGTTTTTCCATGGGTTTGGTTCCCGCGTTACTCGCGGCTCCGACACTTTTGGGCTGCAACGACAACGCTCGCGTGCGGGCCGAAGCGCAGGCCGAATCACTGCGCATCGAGCGCGACCGCGCGCGAGCGAATCGTGCGCCGCGCATCGCCGTCATTGGCTGTGGCGGCCGTGGCGCAGACAATCTTGGCGATCTCATCGCAGCAGGCGCCAACGTGGTCGCACTTTGTGACGTCGATCAAGGCGCGCTTGATCGCGCGATCGCGCGTGATCCGGCAAAGCCACTCGATGCGCGAGCTTTCCGCGATTTGCGCGAGCTTTTCGCGCGCCGCGAAGAACTCGACCTCGACGGCGTGCTCGTTTCAACGCCCGATCACACGCACGCGTTCGCGACAGCACTCGCGCTGCGCGCTGGAATTCCCGTCTATTGCGAGAAGCCACTCACCCACACGCTCGAAGAATCGCGGCGCATCCTCGAACTCGCCCGTGCCGCGCGCGTGCCAACGCAGATGGGTACGCAAATTCACGCGACGGAGAACTACCGTCGCGTGGTCGAACTCATTCGAGGCGGCGCGATCGGCCGTGTGACGAGTTGCGATTGTTGGGTCAACAAGGGTTGGTGCTGCGGGCCGACGGGGCCAGTCACAAATCCGCCGTCTTCGCTTGAGTACGACCTTTGGCTTGGCCCGGCGCAAGACGCGCCATACATCGCCAATCTGCATCCGGCGAACTGGCGGAAATACTGGGATTACGGCACCGGAACCCTCGGCGACATGGGTTGCCACATGATGGATCTCCCCGTGTGGGCGCTTGGGCTTGATCGTGCGCGGCTCGGAACCGTCGAGATTTTCGCCACGGTCGAACGCGTCGATCGCGTGTCGTGCCCCGAGTGGACCGAGGCTTCGTGGGCGATCCCCACGACGCTCGACGGAAAGCAGATCGATCCCGTTGTTCTTCGCTGGTTCGACAACGGACGCATGTCGCCGACGGCGCAAGAACTCGGCGCGAAGGACCGGCAGGACTACCACGGCCGCTTCAACATGGTCTTCCAAGGCACGAAGGGATTCCTCTTCGCAAACTATGGTGAGTTCATGATCGTGCCTGCGGCGCTTGCGGGTGAGCCGAAGCCGATGATTGAGCGGATTCCCTCATCGCCAGGCCACCATCGAGAGTGGCTCGACGCCATTCGCGCGTGGCGCGCTGGAAAAGAGGGTGCCTACGACCTTCCGCTCTGCGCGTTCGAGCGCTCCTCCGTGCTCAACGAAATCGTTCTCTCTGGAACAGTCGCCGGCCGCGCGGGCGGGCAGGTGCGCTACGACTTCAACACGCAGCGATTCGTCGACCAATCCGGTGCGCCGACCGATCCCGAGCGGCTTTGGAGCCCGGAGCCACGCGCTGGTTGGGCGCTGACGGACGCAGATCTTGACCATGTTCTTCATTGACCATGTTCTTCATGGACCATGTTCTTCATGGACCATGTTCTTCATTGACCATGTTCTTCATGGACCATGTCCTTCATTGACCACCTTCTTCAATCTTTCCGCGCTGCGGTCGCGACCGCGCGATAGAGTGGTGCTTCGTAAGTTCTCGCTTCCTATGCGCGCACGTTCCGTGCACATCACCGCCACGATTCTCGCCGTGCTGTTCAGCGCACTCGGCTGTGTTGCGCCCCTCTTCGGCACGGGATCGATGGCCGGAGCGTCGATGAGTGTGGCGGCACACTCGAACCCTTCCTGCTGCGGCGATACTTGCCAGTGCGGCGAGACCTGCCCCTGCGCCGCGTCGCCCGCCGAGTCACCGGAGCAGCCAATCTCGGAGGCCCCCGCGGGCGAGCGCCAAAGCACGCGGCTTTCATTTTCGATTGTCTCGTGCGCGCTCCACGAACTGCTTTCAGACGCGAAGCCGAGCCTACGCGTCGAACCGGAAAGCGACACGGAACTCACGTGCGCACCGTCGGGCCGAGCGCTCCTTGCACAAGTCTCGCGATTGAACACATAAGCGCCGCCAACGCGTGCGTCTCTTATTGTCAATCCGCAAACGCTTTTGCAAAGTAATCTCATGAAGCATGTCCCTTCTTGGAACCGAGG
>JBEIJG010000034.1:0-13972 GCA_040380385.1 Phycisphaeraceae bacterium
GCATCGTCATGAACGGAATGCGCGCATCGGGACGAACAAAGCACGCGTATGGCTTGCCTTGCGCGGCCGCATGCAGCATTTCGGGGCCGTAGTCGCTCGTTCCGCCAGTCGGCACGGTGTCGGCCGAGATGATGCCCGGGAAGCGGATCGAGCGGAAGTCGACCGTGCAGTCGAGGCGGTCGGAGGCAAGCAACCGGTAGTGCCGCGCGTAATACCGACCCATCTCTTCGACGGCGCGCTTGTTGACGCCGTACATCGTGATCGGCTCGAGGCAGCGGTCCTCGGTCACGCGACCCGCGGCGCGCTTCGCATCCAGCGTGGGCACGCCGTAGATCGCGATCGTCGAGGGGAACATGAACTTGACCGGCGTGCCGCGGCGCGAGGCGCTCTCGGCCGCGAGCTTGAGCATGTTCGCGCTGCCCATGACGTTGACCTTCAGCGCGAGCTCCGGGCTCTTCTCGCCGCGCGTCGAGAGCAACGCCGCGAGATGCCAGATCTCGGAGACATCGTGCTTCAGCGCGATCTTTTCGGCAACTTCGGGATCACTGACATCGCCCGCGTACGTCGCGCTTGCGTGCGCGGCACGATCGGCGGGAAGCTCGCGAAGGTCCATGGCGATGACCTCGCGCGTACCGTGAAAGCGCTTCGAGAGTGCATCCAGGAGCGCGTGACCCATTTCGCCGCCCGCGCCAGTGACGAGAATGGCTCCTTGGGATTGCGGCGAGGAACGAGCGGTTTTCGATTCGGTCATCGTTGCTGAACTCATGCGATACACCTCTCCGCACATTCGAAAGTGGGCTGCGGAAATCAGGCGGCGAGTATAGGGTGTGCGCATGTCCGCCAACGCAAACTCTGAAGCGATTCCGTTTCCCAACCGTCCGGAAACGGCCGAAGAAATCATCCGGCTGCTCGAACTCGCCCCGCATCCCGAGGGCGGCTATTACCGAGAGATGTGGCGCGACCGCCCTGCCGATGGCTCGCGCGGCGCAGGAACTTCGATCTATTTCCTTCTGCCTGGCGGCGTTGAAAACCGTTGGCATCGCGTGGATGCCGCGGAAATCTGGCACTTCTATGCGGGCGCGCCGCTAGAACTCTCGATCGCAGGCCATGGACACGCACCGGAGACACGCGTCCTTGGAACCTCGCTCCTCGATGGCGAACGGCCCCAAATAGAGATTCCCGCGAATGCATGGCAGCGCGCACGCAGCCTCGGCCCGTGGACGCTCGTTGGTTGCACCGTAAGCCCAGCGTTCGAGTTCGCGCACTTCGAGATCGCGCCGAATGGCTGGACACCGTCGGCACGGTGACGACGAACGTGCGACTCAGGCCTTGCAGCCAAAGCGCTCGAGAATCGCCTTCGTCGCGAGGATGCCGTCGTGCTCAGACATGCGCTTGCCTTCGTACTCGATGCCGATCGCGCCCTTGTAGCCCGACTTGGCGACAACGTCGAGGATTGCCGGATAGTCGAGTAACGTCTCGTTGCCCTTCGCGTCGAAGTCGTAACTCTTGGCGGACATGCCTTTCGCGTACGGCGCGACGAGCGCGACGTTACGCACCGGGTCGATGAGTTTGCCTGAACCGTCGCGCCAGTTGCCGAAATCAGGCAGCGTGCCGCAGCGCTGACGATCCGCGACGAGCTTCATCACGTCGACAACCCACGCGCCGTCCGACGAGAGGCCTCCGTGATTCTCGACGATGACGTTGAGTTCATACGGCTTCGCCACCGCAAGCAATTTGACGAGTCCGTCTGCGCAACGAATCTTCTGCTCGTTGGCGTTTCCCTCGCCGATCGCATTCACGCGAATCGCGTGACAACCAATCTCTTTCGCAAATGCGAGCCACTTCTCGTGATTCGCCGCGAACTGCGCGCGCGCATTCTTGTCGGCCGCGCCGCAGAGGCCCTCGCCATCACACATAATGAGTTCGCACTTAACGCCAAGGTCGTCACAGCGCTTGCGGAATTCGCTCCCGAGCGACTTTTCACCAATGCGGCCCGCGTAGAACTGATTCACGAGTTCGATGCGCGCGATGCCGAACTCCTCTTTCGTGATCTTCGCGAAGTCCATCGGATCGGCGGGGTTCTTCGCGCGTTCCTCGGGCTTCCCAAAACCAAAGCGTCGATGCAGCGACCATTGCGCGAGCGAGATTGGATTGGAAAGCAACTTCGCCGATGCCTTCGCGTCCGGTGCGCTCGCGGGCACCGACGGCTTTCCGTCGTCCTGCGCGAAAGCGCGCGGCGCAAGTGCCGCAAGTGATGCGAGTCCGAACACTCCAAGCGCACTTCGACGGTTCATCTGGCAGCTCCTCGTTGTCGGTTCATGGGTGCCACAAACGCAGCCACCTGAATGGTCCTCGTACGCTACCACAGCCATCACGCTCTTTCAGGCGCCGAGTGATTCCGCGATGAAACTACACTGTACGGATGCGAATCGCGTCGCTTCTCTTCATGCATGGCTCGAGCCTCCGCCGCCTCTCGACGTTCGGTATCGCGTTGGCGCTGCCCTTCGCGGCAATTGCGTGCGACATCCCCGATGATCCCACACAAGACACCGCTGCACAGACGGAAAAGAAGGAACACCATCATCATGGCGAAAGCCGTGAAACGAACGACGACAGTAGCGCCGCGAAGCACACGCACGAATCACACAAAACCGATCGAGATCGCGGTGATTCGCGCCCATCATCGATCGATCCTTCGGCACCGCCCGCTTCCAGTTCCACGATTCCAAGCGGCGTACGTTGGTACATGACTCTCCATGGCGCCGGCGCGCGCGATCCGGTCACGGGTCAAGAGAGCGTGCTCGGATTTGGCGCCGACGGCATCGCCGCCGGCGGAGTACTCGCGAAAGTCCCTGATACCGAAGGCGAATTGCAAGATCTTCGCGGCATGCTGCCACTTGCCGATGGCACGATTTTGGTGATTTCCGCATGGAAACACAACACACAGATCCTGCGATTCGGCACACCAGCGAGTGACGCGAGACGACCCTTCCTTGGTGTCTTTGCGCGCTCCGATGACAACAACCAACTTCTCGTCCATCCCTATGCCATGGCCGTCGCGCCCGATGGCTCGATCCTCGTTTCGAGTCAGGATTCAAACACCGTCACGCGCTACGGTGCGCCGAACTCTCCGAATGCGGGAAAGCCGCTCACTTCGTCGGGCGCAATCGACGTCGGTACGAAGTCTGCGGGACTCGTTGTTCCATCACACGAAATGACGAAGCACGGCGTGAAAGAAGTACGCGGCATCGCCGTCACGTCCGATGGAACACTGCTCGTGGCTGATCGTGGAAAAGGCGAGGTGACCGCATGGAATCTCGCGACTGGTGAACGCCTGCGTGTGCTCGCATCGAGGAACGACGGCATCGAAACACCGATTCAACTGCTCATCGCATCCGATGGAAGCACCCTCTACATCAGCGACAACAAGCGAAATGAAGTGTTTCGCCTTCAACTCCCAGACGGGAAAGTGAGCGTTTTCATCGGCGAAGACGCTGGCGTCGACGCCACAAGTTCACTCGCAATCCACGACGGCTACCTCTACGTTGGAAGCCGAAAGGCACGAGAGATTCTTCGCTTTCGATTGAGCGATGGCGTCGCCGACGAGAAGCCATTCATCGCCAATCTGCCCGACAACCCTGAGTTCTTCATCGTGAATCCTTCGGAGGCGAATCCATGACGACCACGCGCCTTTCGCGCACCTTGCGCTGCGCCTTCACAACTTGGATCGCGATCTGCGCCACCACCTCGACGCACGCCACTGAGGAATTGATTCCGAAGTTTGCGGTGCTTCCCGCGCTCGCCAGCGAAGTCACAATCGACCTTGACCGCGTGGAGATTCCCACGATTCAAGCGACATCGATCGACGATGCTGTACGCGCGGAAGGCTGGATCCACGCGCGCGAACGCTTCTTGCAAATGGACCTCGCACGACGCGAAGCTGCGGGCGAGCTTTGGCAGTTGGTTCCCCAAGCAAAAGCCCGCGATCTCGCGACGCTTCCCATGCAATTACGCAGCGCCGCGCGACGCGCACTCGCGATGCTTCCTGCCGACCAACGTGCGTTGCTCGACCACTACGCCGAAGGTGTGAACGCATTTCTCGCGACGACGACACCATTCGAGTACAGCATGCTGAAGTTGAAGCCAACGCCGTGGAAGGCCGAGGACTCACTGCTGATTCAACTTGGTATGGCGAGGTATCTCGACAGCTCGCCTCAATTCGATCGCGCGAAAACGCCGCTCTTTACGGCGTTTCCTGACATCGCGTCCTTTCTCGCGTCAAGTAGCGGACGACTCGATCGCTCGATCGACGGCTCGCCACTTCCAGCACCACTTCCCATTCCCGACGCGACAACCATCGACTTTCGTCTCTCTCGCACGACGAAAAAAGCGCCATCGACCGAAGATGCAGCGGTCACACCCGCGCCACACGAGCGCGAGACACATCCTGGCTCCAATGCGTTTGCGGTGGCGGGTTCGCGCACAAAAGACGGCCGCGCCATCGTTGCAAACGACATGCACCTGATGCTGACCGCGCCCGGCATTTGGTATCGCGTGCGCTTGGAGTGGCCGCAGCACGAACTCGAAGGACTTTCACTGCCGGGCGTACCGCTCATCATTCAAGGTTCGAACGGATATGTCGCATGGGCATTCACGAATCTGACGGCGGATCTCTCCGATCTCATCGTGGTCGAGCGAGATCCTGCGGATCCATCGCGCTATCTCACTGTGGAGGGAAGTAAGTCGTTTACAACCCACTCGGTTCGCGTTGGTGCAGGAAGTGCCGCAGAAAACGTCGTTCTTCAATCGACCGACTATGGACCAATCATCGAGACTCGCCCAGATGGCACGATGATCGCGCTGCGTTGGGCTCCGATTCTCGATGGTCTCGACTGCGGGCTCTTCGCGCTCGCGGATGCGCAAACTCTTGAACAAGCGCTCGCCATCGCGCGTCGTTGGAACGGGCCGCCGCAGAATTTCCTCGTCGCAGACAACGGCGGACGCATCGGCTGGACGATTGCTGGCGCACTTCCCGATCGCGCCGCGCAAACGGCGCACGTTGTTTCCTGGCGCGACGCACCCACATGGCGCGGAATTCTCGATCCAGACGCGAAACCGACCATCGTCGATCCGAAAGATGGAATCCTCTCCAGTGCGAATCAGCTTTCGCTTGCGCCGACAGACGCACTCCGCGCCGTGACAGGATCCACGGAAGCGCATGGCGATCGCGCGTATCGCATCGCAGAATTGCTGCAAGCACGAAGCGATTGGACGGAGCCCGAATTACACAACGTACAACTCGATGTGCGTTCCCCGCGGCTTCTCCGTTGGCGCGATGCGATGCTCGCCGCGCTTTTCATGAACACGGCGACAGCAGTTCCTGCGCCTCCAACCGTTGACGACCCCACCATCACACGCGCGGTCGAGTGTTTGCGGGCGTGGGAGGGAAGCGTGAGCGCCGACGCTGCTGCGCCAGTGCTCCTCGATGCGATGCGAGCCGATGTGCGACGAGCGTTTGCAGAGGCTCTTGCGTCCGATGCCAAACGTCGCGGAGCGTCGGCGGATTGGCGCGAACTCGCGAGTGCGCTCGATGATGAGTCGATGCTTCGCATCTTTGAATTGCGACCAGAGCATCTTCTTCCACAGGACGAAACTTGGGGAGCGTTTGCGCGCTCGCTGGTAACCGCCGCGGCGACAGCGTCGCTGCTGCCAGCAGAGGGCGAAACTCCCCCGCGCTTCCGCACCCGCGGAGACGTCAATCGTGCGGCGATTCGTCATCCGGCTGCGGAAGCGCTTGGAGCTGCGGCGCGATTGGCCGAGATGCCGCGCTCGCCACTGCCAGGCCATCCAACCACCGTTCGCGTACAAACGCCCACCTTCGGCGCGAGTCAACGTTCGGTCGTGTCGCCGGGTCGGGAAGAGAACGCGATCCTTGTCACGCCGGGCGGACAATCGGGATTGCCTACTTCGCCGCACTTCCGAAGCCTGCACAAGCCGTGGCAAGATGGATCGTCGTATCCGCTGCGACCATCCGATACGACCGCGCGCGTGGTCTTGGCTCCGCGTCCTCGCGAGTCGTCGACGGAATCGAGTGGATCTTCCGCGGTCAACCCGTCCAATCGCTGAGCAGCATGGAGAGATCTGCCGCATCGATTGAGCCATCTCGGTTGATGTCGCTAGGGCCTGTCATGGGCCCCCAACTGCTGAGAAGCACCGAGAGATCTGCCGCATCAACGTCGCCGTCGTTGTCGATGTCACTTGCGAGGTTTAATCCGCCGCGGGTCAGCGCGCTCGCGGGAATGACCGCCTTTGCCACCTCGGGCCCCTGCCACGAAGCGATCAACCCTGCACCACCGTCGCGCTCGAAGAACTCGATTCGGATCGCGTGCGTGCCAGCGGCAAGCGCGATCGAGCCCGAGCGCTCAACCATCCCGTGCAGGCCGTCGTTGTTCACGATCATCGAGCTGCCGATGAAGAGGCGAGATCCATCGTCAGAGTTCGTGAAGAACGTCCAAACACCCGTGGTCGGAACAGTGACCCAACCCGTGTAGACCGCACCAACATTGTCGGCTCGACCGCTTGTCGCAAAGTTCCCCGACGACGACGAAACGTTGACTTGTGCCGCAGTACCCGTCAGATAGGGCGTGAGCGTGCTGAAATTCGGAAGCACCGTGGGCGACGCAAGCACGTAGTACGCGACATCGAGTGCCGCGACGTCGTTCACAGGATTTTCTGGCACGCGAACCGGAGCAACCTCGACGACAAGCGACGAAAGCGACTCTTGTCCGCTCGTGTCGCGCACGCGGAAGATCACCGTATCGACGCCGGTGAAGGTGGGATCAGGCATCACGTAGATGAGCTGATCACGGCCGCCGGGACCAGTGCCGACGCTTCGTGTCGCGATGCCGCCTTCGTACGGTTGATTGATCGTTCCGATGACAGTCGGCTCGCAATTGAAATCGATGTCGTTGGCGAGCACATCCACGGTCAGCGGAATCGTTGCCAACGCTTGCACTCGGTCCGTTGCGGCATACGGCAACGTCGCGGGACCGGTGTAGTTGCAACCAACCGACGCGAGCCGCTGTTCGATCGAACTGATGTTGCCCTCATGGAAGCGAAGTTTGATGTTCTGCACGCCACCGGAGCAAAGGTGGCAGTAAGACATGATCGTGCCCTCGTCTGCGTTCGCGACGGTGCAATCTTGCGGGCTCGAGCCGCAACCATCGAGTGGCGGGTTGTAATTGTGGGTGTGCGGCGCGCCGAAGTTGTGACCGAGTTCGTGCGCCACAACGTAGATGTCCCAATTCTGACCATTGTTGTCAGCAAGCGGCGTCGGAAAGAAACCGCCCAGATTTGCACTGACGCCATACGCGGCGCCTCCCGCGCAGATCCCAGGCAGATACGCCACGCCGCCGCCCAGACCGCGACCAGAGAGGAAGTGCGCGAGATCGCGCGTCACACTCGTCATACTCGTCTGCCAGTAATTGGCGAACTCTTCGAGCTGGGCTGAAGTGTTTGATCCATTCCACGGATCGGTCGAGCTCCAAAGTCGCAGGTAACGGACACTCAATCGCGCATTGACATCGCGGGTGTAGATCGCAGTCAGCGCAGCAGCCATCGTGCTGACGTAGCCCGTCGCCGCGGTGGTGTTTCCCGAAAAGAGCGAGAGAAACTCCTGATCGGTTTCCCACGCGATGCGAATCTGCCTGCATGGCGGAGTGCCGGCCAATCCGCCCTCGCCCGCGAGGGGAGGTTCTGCGGATTCGGATTCGACAGGTTCAGGCGTCGCGCAACTCCACGCGGGCGTTTCGATCAATCCCTCCGGAAGCGCCGTGAGTTCGTAGCTTGCGATACCCAAGCGCGAGCCAAACGGTCCGCTCGAAATGATGAAGGTTCGCTCGCCCAACTCGACGTATCCAAACGTTCCAGCGGCCGTCTGCGACAAGAATGCGTGTGATTGCAACGCGCCGGCGACGAGCCCGACAAGATGAATTTCTTGTGCATCGTGGCGATCCATGCGTTCGGCGCGCACGACGCCATGCTGATCGCGACTCACTGTCTCGATCTCGGCGTCCGCAGCGAAGGCATCGAGCGTGACGAGTTCGAGGTCGACATCGAGCGACGGACCAAGCGGGAATCGGTGGAGCGTTCCGCCGCCAGCGATCGCGAGTCGACGCAGCGCCGATGCATCGATTTCGATGACGCTCGTTGCATGCCGCGCGGGCTTTGGAATGTTCCGGACATCCGGCGTACGCCAAGCAACCGCACCCGGACGAGGCGCAACCGTCGCCGGCGAGTTGGTGATCATCGAAGCGCTCTTGTCCGCTCGTTCTGCGAGCAACGTTGGTGAAAGCAGGAGCGCGACCGCTAGGGAAACGAACGTAAGCATGGAACCTCAGGAATGCTCTGGTCAATCTTCGAACGAGGGACGTCCCCACGAATGGACCCACGAATGGACCCACGAATGGACCCACGAATGGACCCACGAATGGACCCACGAATGGACCCACGGGGAGCCATCTCTTCGCATGACCTACATCAATCGCCGCATGACGCCAACGAATCGGCGGGAATAAGGGGCCGATATCGCAGAAAAGGCCCATCGGACCTGCGAAGGAGCCGGACTTGCGAAGGAGCTGGACGTGTGAGGGGAGCGTGCGGCGGCCGGGCATCGGAAGCCCGGTAGGCCAATCCAGTTTGGGAGCGCGTTCCGCGTTCAGTACGCCCAACCGAAGAGCAGCGCCGCCAGATCTTGCGCGTTCACCAACCCGTCGCCCGTGAGGTCGTAGGTCGCTTGCGTCGTCCCCCACGCGGCGAGGAGGAGCGAAAGATCGCTCGCACCAACGATGCCGTCGTTGTCAAAGTCCGCGGGTTCGTCACTTCCGCCCTGCGAAAGCGCGCCCGACGGAACAATCGCACTTCCAACGCCCGGGCCTTGCCAGCGCAGAAGAAGTCCTGCGCTACCCGTTCGCTCGAAGTACTCAACACGCAGCGCGTGACGACCCGCTGCGAGGCCGATCATTCCGGATCGCGACGTCATCGTGTGGACGCCGTCATGCGCGACAACGACTTCGCTTCCAATGAGGAGTCGCGAGCCTTCATCCGACTCGAGCGTGAACGTCCATGCACCATCGCTCGGAACTTCGATCCAACCTTCGAAGACTGCGCCCACATTGTCTGCGCGACCGCTGTCGGCGAACGCTCCAGTCGTCGAAGCGAAGTTGATGTCGGAAACCGTCGCGCTCGCGTATGGCGTCAAGGCTGTGAAATCCGGCAATTGCAGCGGCGACGAAAGCGCGTAGTAGCGTGCAACGAGACCCGGCGACGAACCAATCGGATTCTCCGGTGTGCGCAGCGGCTCAACCACGACATCGACCGTACCAGACGCAGTCTGCCCCGAAGAATCGACGAGCACATACGAAAAACTGTCGGTACCAGCGAATGTTGGATCTGTAATGGTGTACTGCAAGAGGTCGCGACCGAGAGGTTCTGCCGAACTGATGCGCGTCACAGATCCACCTTCAAAGGTCGTTGTGGTGAACGACTGGATCGTGATTGCTTCACAGTTGAATTCGAGATCGTTCGCCAAGACATCCACCAAGACAGGAACATCGGTAAAAGTGAGTGCGCGATCATCGGTCGCGATCGGCGGCCGCGCCGCGCCCGTGTAATTGCAAGAAATCGCGTCGAAACGCGCGAGCATCGTGGCGATGTTTGTTGGGTGAAAGCGAAGCCGAATGTTCGTCATTCCACCTGCGCAGAGATGGCAGTACGACATGATCGTGCCCTCATCTGCGACGGCCGCGGTGCAATCTTGGGGCGACAAACCACAGCCATCGAGCGGCGGGTTGTAGTCATGCGTATGCGGAGCTCCGAAGTTGTGCCCGAGCTCGTGTGCAACAACAAAGATGTCCCAGTTCTGCGCATCGTTGTCGACAAGCGGAGTTGGGAAGTAGCCATCGAGATTGGCCGACACCGCGTACGCACCCGCGCCGGAACCCGCCTGTTGACCCGTCGTACAAAGTCCGGGCAGGTAGGCGACTCCTCCGCCGAGCGGTCGCGCCGAGAGGAGATGCGCGAGATCCCGTTGCACTGGGATCATGAACGCATCCCAATTCGATTTGAACTCCGTAAGTTGCGAGCCCGTGCCAACTGCATTCCACGGGTCATTGCCCGACCAGAATCGGACGTAGCTGACGGAAAGACGTGCATTGATGTCGCGCGAAAAGATGCTGGTCAGCGCAGACGCCAGCGTTGCGACGTAACCCGCCGCCGCGTCTTGATCGCCGCCGAAACTCTGCAGAAACTCAGTGTCGGTGTCGTAGGCGATGCGAATCTGTCGGCACGCTGCGGTACCCGCGATGCCGCCATCTGACAACGCTCGCAAGTCTTCACCGTTGGCCCCAGACTCCTGCCCCAACCCTTGATCTGACTCGATCGTGGTGCAGGTCCACTCAGGTGGAGGCATGGCGCCGTCCGGCAGCGATGCCAAGTTGTACGAAACGGTTGGAAGCCCCTGGCCAAACGGGCCACTGGAGATGATCGTGATTCCCTCGGGTCTCTCGATGTAGCCGAAGGTGCCGGCTCGCGATTGCGCGAGGAACGCGTGGCTCCCCTCGATGGGGAGTCCGTCCGCGTCGAGGACCGCACCCGCGAGATAGATGCCGTCGAGTTGCAGGTCGGGTTGCATACGGGGTTGCATACGGGGTTGAGAGTTCAACTCGCCCGCACTATTTCCCGCGCCAGTGCCCGCGCCTTTCCCCGAACCACTCGCATGCGTCTGTTTGGCATTCGCAGGCACAACTTCGATGTGCGCCTCAGCTTCGAACGGATCGATCGGTCGCAAACGAAGCGCAACCGACTCAAACGGCCCAAGCGGTACTTCCTCAAGGACGCCACCACCCGCGCGCGCGAGGACCTTCAAGCGATCGACATCAACTTCAATCGCCGCGACCGACGGCCGCAAACCTCGAGGAACGCGCGTTTGCGACGAAGCAACCCGCAGAACGAGCCTCTCTGGAGGCTCGAGATGCAATGCGTCGAGTGGCGAGGACTTCGCGGAGCTCGCGTCCGGGCGAACATCGTTAGAAGAGGGTTCCGAAGCCGACGCAGACAACCCCACGCTGAGCGCGAGACCGATCCCCAAAGTGGCACAACCAAGCTGACCAAACTTCCAAGAGGCCATGGCACGTCCTTGCGATGAGGCGCCGAATCCGTCCGGCGTAGAGGTACTTCGGCAATTCAACTCTCAGAGGCCCGAAATCTCTCGCCGAGAACGCGATTGAGGCTCTAAACCGCCTTCTCCTCGACCTCAGTCTGAATTTCGTGTATGCTCTCCGCCCCCTGCCACCCTAGCTCAGCGGTAGAGCAGCGCTTTCGTAAAGCGCAGGTCGTGGGTTCAAATCCCATGGGTGGCTTTCGCCTTCTTGGCGGCCTCGCGTACGCAACAGTTCAAAGCAGGGTTGAAAAGAACGATCGACTCGTCACAAACGGCGTGACGTCTTGTCGGCGTGACGTCTTGTCGGCGTGACGGCGTACCCACAGGGACAAAGGGACGTTCGTACGGGCTGTCAGACGCTGGCATGCGCCCCGCCTCGACGGCTTGCCGACGCGCCCCGCCTCGACCGCTTCCCGACCCCACCCACACCAAAAAACACCCCGCCTTTCGACGGGGTGCTTGTTCATATTGAGGTTTGCCGTCTGGCGCGGGGCCAGTCGGGTACCCCCAGCCGGGTACTCACGGCGTACTCACTCCGTGATCAATTCAACGGCTGGAGCGCTACCCGCATCGAGCGAGCCGTAGAGGCGACCAGCAGCATCCGCTGCAGCGCCTTCGCTCGACTTGATGAGGTCGCGAATTGCGGAAAGCTGGCGGTCATCCGCCTTGCCGCCCGAGCTCCGCGCAGCAGCTGCAGCAAGGTCGCAGAGGGCAATCTGCTCGTCGCCACTTGAGGTCACGGCAGCGTCGACGAGGTTCGAAAGAGCAGCCGGAGTTGCCATGATCGCGAGCACTTCAGCGACCGCGATGCGCATGCCACCCTGTGAGGTTCGAAGCGCGTTGAGGAGCACGCCTTCCGAGTCGAGAACGTTGAAGGTCTTGTTGCCGCTGTAAGCGAGCGCGCGCAACGCCTCGACGGCGCGGACGGCGTACTCGGCCTGCTCCGCCTCGTCCATGACGCTACCGGAGCGCTGCAGAATCGACTTCGTTGCGGCGTCGCGGAAGGACTCGGAGGTGCCGCCTTCGGTCCAGACGACGATCGACTCGTCGCTGCGGAATGCGCCTTCAACTGCGGCACCTTCGACCGCATTCGCGATCACAAGGACCGGGCTCGCGCCGGTGAAGCGGCTCGCACGGACGCGCGCGACGCCTTCCTTGAGATCCGCGATCGCTCCGCGAACGACCACGAGATCGACACCGTTGGCCCGAACGAGATCGACTTCGAGCGCGTCGAAGCCGTCGCCGCTGGCGACTGATTGGAAACCGGCCGACGTGAGCTGCTGGCCAATGGCCTGACGCTCATCCATCGAGCCACCGAGCACTGCGACGCGCGTCGTGCCAGTCTCAGCGATCGCCGAAGACAACGTCGGCACGATCGAGAAGTCATTTGGGAAGCTCTGCTTCGGCGCACTGTTCGCAATCGCGAGTGCTGCATCGAGGCGCACGCGACGATCGGCGTAGCTGAGCGCCTCGACGATCGGCGAACGACCGACCGAGTTGGTCAGCGTTGCTCCGCCAGCGGTCTGCGCGAGGACTGCGATGGCGTCACGAACGAGCACCGTGTCGCGCGCGTCGAGCGCCATCGCAAGCACGTCGTTGCAGATCGATGCGCCGGAGGCCGTTGCGAAGAACTGCGGGCTGTAACGACCAACCTGCGCGTCTGAGCCGAGCGTGTTCTCGCGGCGGAGATCCGCTGCAACGTACGTCGCGAGGGCGTTGCTGTTGGATGCATCGAGCGCGAGGGCGCGGCGGGCCAGCGTCATCGCCATCATGTCGCAGAACACCGCGGTCGGAACCGGCGATGCCTGCAAGCCTGCGAAACCACCAGACGCGGTGTCGAAGGCCCAGAGATTGTTGGTCGCGTCATTTGGCTGCGTGACAAGCGACTCTTCCAACTGGAAGAACTTGCGTGCAAGCGCGGCGAACTGCGCGCTCGCATCACGCGAGGTACCACCGAGTCGCTCAAACGCGGTCTCGCAAGCAGCCTTCACGTCGGCCGGCGTCTTTGCATTGCCAGCAACTTCAAGGAGGAACGGAAGCGCAGTCTTGCGGCCAGAGTCTGCGAGGACAGCAGCCACTTCGCGCTGCGCTTCTGGCGGAAGATCGCGCAGCGACATCGCAAGCGGAAGCACCGCGTCGTTGCCGAGCGCGCGCAGGCACGTCACGGCCTTCAACGCAGCCTGAGGATCCTTCGCGTCCACGAGCGCCTTCAAGAGTTGCGGAACTGCGTATTCCTGTGCTGCTTGAATGCGCTCTTCGCCGAGACGTCGCTCGCGGAGCGTCTTTCCAAGCATGTCGATCGCTTCCGCGATCCGTTGCGGGTCGCGGGCGAGCGCCTTGCGACCAGTTTCAACGCGATTCTCGATCTTCGTTGCAATGTCCGAGACACCACCCATGGAGCGACTGCGAGACATCGCCTTCGCGAGACGATCCGAGAGGCCCGCGTCATCGACCACGGCTGCGAGGTCCATGTCGGTCGCTTGCGCGGACAGCAACGCTTCGCCCGACGCTTGCGCGAGGTCTGCCTTGCCGATCAACACGTAATGAATAAAGTCATCGAGGTTCTTGCGGACGGCAGCGGTGTCCGTCGAAGCAGCTGCACCGGTCGCGCCAGCGGCGTTGTCGTCCTGTGCGAGCGCGGTTGGGGCCGCGCCGAGAAGCGAGGACGCGAGCAGCGCCGCGGCGATCGAGAGTTGCTTGCGGGACGCGAGGAAGGTCGGCAGGAACGCGTTCGACGACATCGGGATCTCCAGA
>JBEIJG010000035.1:0-13627 GCA_040380385.1 Phycisphaeraceae bacterium
CGACGCTGCAATCGCAGCGAACGAGGCCGCTGCCAATGACGTGCGCTCCGGCAAGATGGCCGCGATTGGCCGCATCGTCGGCTCAGTGATGAAACTCTCCGGCGGCAAGGTCGATGCGAAGAGTGTGAACGAGGCGATTCTCAAAAAGTTGCAAGTATGAAGGTGTACGCGTGAAAGCGCGCTGCGACACTTGAAGTTGCGCGCTCGCGGCAGACATGTGCACCAGCCGTTTTTCTCACGTTCTCAGAGGTTCATTCGATGGGATCGACCAATCGACACGCAGCTGGCAGCAAGCACGATCCAGTGATGCATGACGCCGCAACGGGCGCGCATGCGCGTCTTCACGACGACATCGAGCGCGTACTGGTACCAGCGGCGGCGATTGCCGAGCGCGTGCGAGCACTCGCGCAGACGCTCGGCGAAGACTACGCACATGCCGACGGTCGTTTGACGGTTGTGCCTGTGATGACGGGAAGCCTGCTTTTTGCTGCAGATTTGGTGCGCGCGCTGCCGCAGCGACGCATGCGCATCCAGCTCACGACGGTGTCGAGTTACGGCGGCAAAGCAACTGCGACGCGCGGAAGCGCGATTGTGGGCGCGCTTCCAAAGCATCTCGAAGGTCATCACGTTTTGATCGTCGACGACATTCTCGACTCTGGCGGAACGCTGCGGCTCTTGCGAAGCGAATTCGAATCGCGCGGCGCGGCAAGTGTGCGCGCGTGCGTGTTGCTTCGGAAGAAGATCGAGAGTGCGCTCTCGACGCCGTGTGAATATGTCGGTTTTGATATCGGCGACGAGTTCGTGGTTGGCTACGGCCTTGATTACGACGACCTCTATCGCAATCTGCCCTATGTCGGCACGCTTCGTCGGGAGGCGCGGTGACGCGCACGCCGAACTCGACCGCGCAGTCGGCGACGGCGACTCCCGCAGTGCAGGCGCCGCTCGTACCCGCGGCGGTTCAAAGTGCACTTTCGCCCGATGAGATCGTGATCCTCGTACTGCGGCCGAGTCTCTTGTACATCCCGCTTTCGTCGCTTGGAACACTCGGTGCGAGTGCAATCATCGCGGCGACGCTCGCGTGGGCTTCAACGTACGCATGGTCGAATTGGAGTGAAGCGGCGGGGATTGCGGTTGGCGTGATCGTTGCGGTCGCGCGACTCGCATGGGCGTGGCTTGATTGGTCGATGCACGTGTTCGTGCTCACGGATCGCCGCGTCATCGCGCGACGCGGCATCTTGCGAACAGCGCTGTACGAAGCGCCACTCGTACGAATCCAGAACACAGTGGTGGTGCAGAGTTTGCGCGAGCGAATTTTCGGGCTCGGCACGATTGGGTTTGCGACGGCGGGTCGTAGTACGTTCGATGCGTATTGGGAGATGGTGCGACGCCCGTTTGTCGTGCACGGTCAAGTACTCGACGCGATTCGCCGGTACGGGCGTAAGTAGTAAACCTCCACGAATGGTGCACGGCACGTGCCGTGCAGTGCCTGGCACTGCCTGGCACGTGCCGTGCACCATGCAGTCCGCAATGCAAGCCTCGACCGTCTGAGAGTTTGACTCGTGCATAGCGCACTGCCTGGCACGTGCCGCTCAGTACATGGCACTGGGTGGCACGTGCCGTGCACCGTTCAGATTTGCACCGTTCAGATTCCTCACGCACGATTTTTCAGGCCCGATTTCTCACGCACGATTCCACGGTGCACGCGCGCGCGGATTCTCGATCGAGCGGCCAATCTCCTGGAGGAGTTGGGTCGTCAGCGCGTTCGGCTCCTTCGGTGGGACGATCTGAATGACGACGTAGAGATCGCCCGCGGGACGTCCGTTCGACGCCGGGAAACCGCGGCTCGGAATGCGGATCTTTTTCCCGCTCGCGGTGCCTGCTGGAATCTTCAGCGTCACCGTGCCGCCTGCAGGGAGCGGTGCGTCGACCGACGCGCCAAGCGTTGCTTCCACAATCGAAATCGGGAGGTCGTACGAAAGATCGCGCTCGTCGCGCTCAATCCACGCGTGGTCGCCGACGTGGACTCGCACCACCGCATCGAGTTTCCCCGGCACCGAGACGAGCGTTTCATCTTCGAGGCCTGCGGGGATATCGAGTTCGAAACGTTGCCCTTCAATCGCAATCGCGTGCTTGCCGCCTTTGAGCACAGTCTCGAGCGGCACATGCACCTCGTACTCCATCCGCTCTCGCGCGCGTGCTCGTTGCGTGCGGCCCGCGCGACCACCTCGCGCGCCACCGAAGAGGTCGCCGAAGATCGACTCGAATGTTTGCGGGTCGCCGCTCCAATTCGCACTTCCCGCGCTGCCTGCACCCGGCGTTCCGCCCGCCCAACCTCCGCCGAACGGGCCGCCCGCGCCTGAAGCCGCGCCTCCGGCGGCTGCACCAGAGCCGAACGCATCGGGTGAACCACCGAGTCGCACGAACTCGTCGTATTGCTTGCGCTTCTCGTCGTCGGAGAGAACCTCGTAGGCCTGCTGAATTTCCGCGAATTTCGCCTGCGCGTCCTTCGCCTTGTTGCGGTCGGGGTGGTACTGCAGCGCGAGTTTTCGATGCGCGCGTCGGATCTCGTCCGCGCTTGCGGAACGGCCAACTCCGAGAATGTCGTAATAGTCGCGCGAAGCCATAGCGGGCCGCGAGTATAGGAAACGCACGCGGCGTGTCCGCGTAGGATGCGGCCGATGAAGTGCGAATCGCGCAAGGACGGTGCTGTTTCTCTCTCGCTTCCGGTTGTTCCGGCAGGGGGCGGCGGTGCCGATGACCATCAACCGAAGGGCTCGCGTGTACCGCACTCGCGCATGGGTTGGCGCCGCGCGACGGTGCTTGGCGTGATTCAGGTCCTCATGATCGTGCACGTCGTCCAATGGCTTTGGACGGGCACCACCGTTGCGCCGCTTGAGCCAAGCGAGTCGATGGAGACGGTGAAAGACGGCATCATCAATCCAGGCGCGATTCTTTTTGCCGTGCTTCTCTTGTCGACGGCGCTCCTGGGAAGATGGTTCTGCGGTTGGGGTTGCCACGTCGTGATGCTGCAGGATTTCTGCGGCTATCTGATGAAGAAAGTTGGAATCCGTCCGCGGCTCTTCCGCTCGCGACTTCTTCTTTGGCTGCCACTTTCGCTCGCGGTGTACATGTTCCTCTGGCCGCTTGCGTATCGCTTCGGTATCGCGCCATTCACGCGCCCCGAGCTAGAGTGGCCTGGCTTCACGGCGGAATTCACCACCAGCGATTTCTGGGCGACATTCCCTGGCTTCCTCATGGGCGTGCCGTTCCTACTCGTCTGCGGATTTGCGACCGTCTATCTCCTCGGAGCGAAGGGCTACTGCACGTACGGTTGTCCGTACGGCGGCTTCTTCGCACCGCTCGACGAACTTTCGCCGGTGCGCATTCGCGTCACTGATGCATGCAGCGGTTGCGGTCACTGCACGGCGGTCTGCACGTCGAATGTGCGCATTCACGAAGAAGTGCGCGATTACCGCATGGTCGTCGATCAAGGCTGCATGAAGTGTCTCGACTGCGTGAGCGCATGCCCAGAGAACGCGCTCTTTGTGGGGATCGGAAAGCCCGCGTTTCTTGCGAAGGCCAATTCGCCCCGCAAGGAGCAACGTTGGGATCTCACGTGGAACGAGGAAATTGGCTTCGGACTCATCGCGATTGCCACGTTCTTCGCGGTGCGCGGACCGATCGGCGTACCGCTGCTCTTCGCTTCAGGTATCGCGATCACGGCAACGGCGCTCGCGTGGTTTGCTTATCGCGCGCTTTCAGGCCGCGATGCGCGACTTCATCGCTTTGAACTTCGTCGCGCAGGACGCGTGCGCGGGGCGGGCGTCGCTGTCACTGCGGTTGCAGCGGTCACGCTTGCGGGCCTTGCATATGTCGGCACGTTGAACGCCGCGATGGCGCTCGGTGACTACTCGAACACGCGCGTGAAAATGCCGCCGGAAGTCGTCTTTAGCGGCACGCGCATGCAGCCGGAGCCCACGATCCTTGCAGCCGCAGAGCGCGCGAAGAAGTTCTACGCGTTCGCGCTTCCCGCACCCGAGGGCTACGGATTCCGTGGGCCGTGGACGCGCCCGCTTGAATCGAATCTTGTGTGGCTCTCTTCGGTCACGCTCGATTACGCGCGCGCCGAAGCGATTCTGCGCGAACGCATTGCACGCGAAGGTCTCACCGAGTACGACGCCGGCGCGCTCGCGCGCGTGATGCGCGGCGACGGACGCCTTCCGGAGGCGCTTGAGTTCTCATTTGCAGAATGGCAAAAGCACCCTGAATGGTCGGGACTGCGTGAGGAACTCGTGACGTGGCTCCTCGATGAGGGTCGTCGTGAAGATGCACTCATGATCGCGCGCGCGGCGGTCGCCAAGCGGCCGGACGACCTCAACGCCATGCGTCGACTCTCGTTGATCCTCACCGAATCCGGCAATCGCGCTGAAGTTGAAGAAGGCATCGCGATCATGGACCGCACGCTTGTGATCGCGCCCGACAACGCCTTCGCCTATCGCGCACGCGCGGCCGCGTACTTCGGACTCGGTCAACTTGAAGCCGCCGAAGCCGACTACCGCCGCGCGATCGAACTCGCGCCGAACGAATGGCGATTCATGCAAGAACTCGGCGAGATGCTGATGGCAACCGACCGCGTGAAAGACGCAGGCCCATTCCTAAAGAAGGCAGGCGAAATGCGCGTGAAAGAACTCGACCAAGCGAACCAGCGGCGTTGAGCGGGCAAACTCAACTTTCAGCTTCGCGGAAGAGACCGAAGAGTTCGATCGAATCCTTCGCGGTGTACGCGCGCTGGCGGAACTCAGGGCTCGTCATGATCTTCGAGATCTTGCCGAGCGCTTGAATGTGATCGTCCTTCTTGTCGGGGTTCGAGATAAGAAGGATGATGAGTTCGACGGGTTTCTTGTCGAGTGAACCGAATTCAACAGGTTGCGCGGGCTTGCCGATCGCGAGCACCAAGCTCGGTACGCTCGAGCACTTGCCGTGCGGAATCGCGAGGCCCATACCGATACCGGTCGTGCGAATCATCTCGCGCTCCCAGACGGCCTTCTTCACCGCGTCCGCGTCGGGGCACAGTCCGTTCGCCGCCAAGAGATCGACGAGTTCATCGAGGATCGCGTGTTTCTCCGTTGATGCGAGCGGCACCTTGACGGAACTCGGAGAGAGAATGTCGAGAATGCGCATGGCGCGAAGACCTTCAATCGCGGGAAATCCCCCGAGGGGAATCCCGCATGGAAACTCGGATGGAATCCCAAGCGGAAGGGGCAATGGTAACAAGGTCGGATGTGGCGATGGGCGCGGCGGAATCCGTAGGCCGCGCGGATTTAGGCTGCGCGGATTTCAGAAGCGCGGATGCAGCGCAGACATGCGTTCTCGCGTCGAGACGCCTCCGACGCATGAAGCATGTGCGCAGGCGTCGTTCAGGTTCGCCAAAGAAGCGCGTGGTAGCCGCCGTCGCGATAGACGCGTGGCGCATCGCCTGGCAAACCCGCAGGCATCATCGAACGCTCGACCGCCAGCGTGAGCCCGAAGCGCGACGCGAGTCGCTTGACCTGCGATTCGTTTTCCGCGCGTTCAATCGAGCACGTCGCGTAGATCACGGCGCCGCCGGGCGCAACGAGTCCGATCGCGGGGTCTGCGATTTTCTGTTGGAGTTCGATCACCGCCGCCGTCCGCGCTTTGCTGAAGCGGTAGCGAGCTTCGGGTCGTCGCGCGAGCACGCCCGAGTTCGAGCACGGCACATCGAGCAGCAAGAGATCGGCTTTGCCCGCGGCTTCGCGGAAGACCGACTGCGGTGAGAGCGGCTTGATGCCCGGATGACGGTGCCGCAATTCAGCGAGCGCTGCGAAGCGCGCGTCGTCGGGGTCGGTGGCGAAAATGGTCGCGTTCGGAAAGAGTTCGGCGAGTTGCTTTGTCTTGGTTCCGCGGCCTGCACAGAGGTCGACGATGAGTTGCGGCGCGCGAGGCAGAAGCGGCGCGAGTGACGCGACCGTCATCGCCGACGTCGGATCTTGCACGCGCACTTCAGGATGGGCGGCAAGCATCGCAGTCATCTCACTGTGCGAACCCTTCCACACACCGAATCCGCGTTCTTCATGCGGCTCGATGTTGGAATCCGTCGGTTTGTCGGTGGGTGTGTCGGTCGATGCACGGGCGGCATCGCTCGCCGTGTTGCTGACAGCGTCGCTCGTACGCGGCGCCACGATGTCCGTCGCGGTCGTCACGATGATCGGCGCCTCGGAGAGGTCGTGGAGTGCCAGTCGCGTGGTCTCGCGAAAGCCAAACGCGCCAATCCAGTGGAGGATCAACTCGCGCGCATGACTTGTGCGTTCCGAGAGATTTGCGGCGGCGTCTTCGCTGAACGCATCAATCGAGAGTCGCAGTGCAGAGCCATCCGACAACGGCACGATATTGCGCCGCGTTTGATCAGCGATCAGCGCGCGCGTTTCTTCGCACGACGGAAGCCGTTCTGCAACGCTCGCCGCGACCTTTCGCAACACCGCGTTGACGAGCCCGCCGGCACCCGGCCGCAATCGTCGCTTCGTCCACTCGACGCTCGCATCCACCGCCGCCGCAGCCGGCACGCGATCGAGAAAGAGAATCTGCGCAGCACCACCAAGGAGCGCCGCTTGCACGGGCTTCTCGAGCAGTGGCCAGTTCTTCGTGAGATGCGGCCGAATGCATGCGATGAGCGTCAGGTAGCGACGCACCACCGCGTGTTCAATCGCGCGCGCGAGTGCTGCGTCACGCGGATCAAGCCGCGCATCATCGCGTGGTTCAATCCGCGCGTCAGACGACGCTGCTCCGGCGTAGGCGAGATCAGGAAAGCGCAACGCCTGCGCGAGGACGCGTTCGAGCGCGACCTCACGTGCGGCGTAACCAACGGGTGCATCTCGATTCACGCGCGGCTCGGTTCACGCACGGCCTTCTTCGGAGCACTGACCGCTTTGCCCGCGCCCTTCTTGAGCGCTGCGGCGATGTCGGTCTTCTCCCAAGAGAACGTGCCCTTGCCCGCTTCGCCTGGCTCGCGGCCGAAGTGGCCGTGGCTCGACGTTGCCGAATAGATCGGTGCGCGCAGCTTGAGCATTTCGATCAGGCCGTATGGCGTCAGATCGAAGTGTTCACGCACGAGCGCCGAGAGCACGTCGTCGCCGACGGTGCCCGTTCCTTGCGAATCGACGAGCACCGACACTGGCTCAGCAACGCCGATTGCATACGCAACCTGCACTTCGCAAACGCGCGCGAGCTTCGCAGCGACGATGTTCTTCGCGATGTAACGCGCCATGTACGCGGCGCTCCGGTCGACCTTTGAAGGGTCCTTGCCGCTGAACGCGCCACCACCGTGACGACCGCGGCCGCCATAGGTGTCGACGATGATCTTGCGGCCAGTCAGGCCGCAGTCGCCGTGTGGTCCGCCGATTTCGAACTGGCCCGTCGGGTTGACGTAGACCTTGACGCCGTCGTGCCACCACTTGCCGAGCACTGGCTTAATGATCGCGTCGGTCACGGCCTTCTTGAGTTCGGCCTGCTTCTTCTCGCCGTTCCATTCCGGCGCATGCTGCGTTGAGAGGACGACCGCATCGACCTTCTTCGGCTCGAGACCTTCGTACTCAATCGTGACTTGGCTCTTCGCGTCGGGGCGAATGCCCGAAACGATGCCCTTGCGGCGCACTTCGGCTTGCTTCTCGACGAGGCGGTGCGAGAGGTTGATCGGGAGCGGCATGAGACGATCGGTCTCATCGCAGGCGAAGCCGAACATCATGCCTTGATCGCCGGCGCCTTGCGCCTTCTTCGACTTGCGCACAACGCCGCGCGCGATGTCGGCGGACTGCTCGTGCAGAAGGTTGATGACGCCGCAGCCGTTGCCGTCGAAGCCCATCGCCGCGTCGTCGTAGCCGATGCGGAGGATCGCATCGCGCACGGTCTGCTGGACATCGAACTTCTTCTTCGCGTTGTGGTTGAACTTGATCTCACCAGCGACGATCGCTTGCGCCGTCGTCACGAGCGTCTCGCATGCGCAGCGGCCTTCCGCGTCGTGGTCGAGAATGAGGTCGAGCACAGCATCCGAGATCGCATCCGCGACCTTATCGGGGTGACCCATCGAGACGCTTTCGGAGGTGAAGAGGTGGCGGCGGTTGCTCATGCGATTCTCAGTTCAGGTTTGAAACGGGACGTCAGATGTCGAGTCGGATGTTGGATCTGTGACGCCTGCGCTTGCGCGTTCGGACGCTCACGCTCGGGGCCAACCTCCCGGACCTGATCGCCGCGAACTGCGCGCCGACCCTCGGGAGAAGGGGCGGAATATATCGAAGTGCACCGTCCGCTCGCCCTTGCGCGGCCGCACAGATAGAAAAACCCTCCTCGAACACTGAGTTTCGGGGAACCTCGTCCTCGCCCGCGCCGAAGCGGGAGCTAGATTCCGTAGCGAAAGATCGCCTCCATGCCTGAAGATCGCACTGTCGGTTCACCGTCGTTCATGCCGCGTTCGCGCTCCTCGCGCGATTTGGTGGTTCGAGCCTCAAAGTTGCCTCGAGCCTCAACGTCGCCTCGCGCCACAAAGCTGCCTCGCGCCTCGACAGCTTTCGGCGCCCTCGCGGGGCTCGCTGTGGCAATCACCGGGACCATGTTGGCGACCACCACCGCGGCGGTTGGTTTCGCTGGCCCGCTGACCGGTGCGGCTCAGGACCGCGCAAACGCGCTCTCGACCTTGGAAGACGCAGCGCCGATCGTGATCGACGGTGCCACGTACGCCACGCGCCACGTGCTCGTCCAATTGAAGCCGGGCATGCGGCCGAGTTCGTTCTCCGCGCGCACGCTCGCGCAAGCGGGTGTCGTCCGTGTGCGCTCGATCTTCGTCGAGCCCTTGAAGGACGCAGCAACGGCGGCGGCACTCGGTTTGGATCGTTGGTACCGCTGCGAACTCGCGCCGGGCGCGGATGCCTCCGCAGCCGTCGCGCGATTGGCGAAGGCCGCGATTGTCGAACGCGCGGAGCGCGACCCTGAGGGCGGCCTCGCGGAGATTCCGAACGACACCGACTTTTGGGTGCAGTACGCATTGCGGAACACGGGCCAAGTGGTCGGAGGCGTTGCGGGCACCGCCGGCGCCGACATCGGCATGGCCGCGGCGTGGGAGTACACCCGCGGTGACCCGAATCTCGTCATCGCGGTGCTTGATTCGGGCATCGATCCGCATCCCGAAATCGCTGGTCGCATTCTGCCGGGCTTGAACGTTCCCGATGGCAACACCGCGACGGCCGACGAGTGCAATCACGGCACGCATGTTGCGGGGATTCTCGCCGCAGCGGGCAACAACGGCACGGGCATTGCGGGTGTGACGTGGAATGCGAAACTCCTGCCGGTGGTGGTCGTGAACGGCTGCTCGGGCTTCGAGTCGAACGTCGCTGCGGGCCTCACGTGGGCCGCCGATCAAGGCGCGAAACTCATCAACATGAGCCTGCAATTCAACGTGGGAAGCACGGTGTTCCTGCAGGCCGTCCAGTACGCGCATGCGCAAGGCGCACTCATGTGCGCGGCGACGGGTAACTCGAACAGTTCACTTGTCGCGTTTCCAGCACGTTGGAGCGAAACGCTCGCGGTCGCCGCGACCGACAATCGCGACACGCGCGCGTCATACTCCAACTACGGTGCCGAAACCGACATCGCAGCACCAGGCACCAACGTTTGGTCACTCTCTGCGGGTGTTGGCGGTTACACATTGAAGAGCGGAACGAGCATGGCGACACCGCACGTGACCGCCGTGGCCGCGCTCTTGTGGAGTTACGACCCGTCACTCACACGCGACGAAGTGCGCAACTATCTCCTGTCGACCGCGCGCGACCTTGGCACGCCAGGCACCGATATCTACTTCGGTGCGGGTCGACTCGATGCTGCCGCCGCGCTTGCAGCCGTGCCGCCGCCGTATGTGCCGGAAGACATCAATCAAGATGGCTTCGTCAACGCCGCCGACTTGTCGCTCTTGCTTGCAGCGTGGGGCGCATGCGCCGACTGCGATGGTTGCCCAGCAGATTTTGACGGCGATTGCATGGTTGGCGCGCCCGATCTTTCGCGCCTCCTCGCGGCGTGGTGAGCGCTTCTCCGTGAAATCGCGAATTCGCGGTTGATGTCGTGGTCGTGAGCACGCGCGAGGCGCATCGGCGCGGCTATGCTCGGCGTCCCGATGAACGTGTCGATGGAACTCTCACGCGTGCTGATTCTCGACTCAAGCGCCGAGCAGTTCATCACGTTGGCTGAGCAATCTCCCGCGCCCGGCCGTGCACCGCGCAGTTTCGCCATCAAGATCGGTACGGCGGAAGCAGTCGCGATCGACCGCCGTTGGAGGGGCGACACGCCGCCCCGGCCCCAAACGCACGAACTCCTCGACAACGCGATTCGCGCGCTCGGTGGCGTGCTCGAGCGGATGGTCATCCACCGACTTGAGAATGGCACGTACTACGCAAATTTGGTGATCGTGCGCGAGGACGAAATCGTCGAGGTCGACGCGCGTCCAAGCGATGCGATTGCGCTTGCGGTCGGATGTCAAGTTCCGATTGAAGTCGCGGAAGAGGTGCTTGAAGAAAGCGCAGAGGAGCGGCCCGACATCGAGCCTCCGATCGACGCTGGCGAGGACGACGATGACGATTGAGGCCGGAACGGCGGACGCGGGCGGCGAATCGCAAGGCGTACCGGAATCAAACGCAGGGCAGGGGAATGCGCGCGAGTCCCGTGAGTCTCGTGAATCCGACGCACGCGCGTCGCGCAACGCGCCGCCAGTTTTCCATCCAGCGTGCGGATTCGCGCTGCCCGCCGACTGGATCACGCTTGGTGAACCTCGCGTGCGATTTGATCCGCGGCCAGGTCCGCGCGCGTCGAGCGAGCCACCGATCGGTGGCCGCCTGAAAGAGCGCGCGGAGGACTTTCTCGTCGAAGAGATTCCGCTCTACGCGCCGTGCGGCGAAGGCGAGCATCTCTATCTCGGCATCCAAAAGACCAACATGCCGCACAGCGAAATGCTGTCGCTCTTGTGTCGCCACTTCAATGTGGAAGAGTCGGCGATCGGATTCGCAGGCATGAAGGATCGCGTCGCGGTCACGCAGCAGACCGTTTCGATTCATCTTCCGAAAGATCGTCAAGTTGGTGAACTGCGCCACGAACGCCTCGCGGTGATGTGGGCAATGCGCCACCAGAACAAATTGCGTCGCGGGCACTTGAAGGGGAATCGGTTTGCGATTCGCGTCCGTGGTGTTGATCCACTTGCTGTACGTACAGTGAAGCGCCGCATGGAAGAAGTCGCGCGTTCTGGCGCACCCGATTACTACGGCGAGCAGCGCTTCGGCTACCGCGTGAACAGTCACTTGCTTGGGCTTCTGTATGCGCGCGGCGAGTGGCAAGCGGTACTCGATGAGTTGCTTGGTGCACACGGCACGCCGTTTCCGCCGCATCAACGCGAGCAACGCGAGATGTACGAAAGAGGTGCGTTTGAAGAAGGCGCGCGCCGATGGAAATTGCACGATCCAGCGGAACTCGTCGCGATGCGCTCGCTTGCTCGTGGACGCGACGCCGCGGGCGCGGTGCGCGCGATTCCCGCGCATATCAAGAGTTTTTGGATGAGCGCGCTCCAAGGCGCGGTTTACAACGCGACCCTCGCTGCACGGATTCGCGATCAAACGTACGCGACGATGCTGCCTGGCGACGTCGCGATGCTCGCTGGAACCGCAAGTGTTTTCCGCGTACCTGCGGACGTGGGCGAAGCGGAACTCGCACGCGAACGCGCGCGTTGTCTCGAGCGCGAGGTTTCACCAACTGGGCCTGTGCATGGCCCGTCGATGGTCGAAGCGTCGGGTGACGCGCTCCGGTACGAACACGAGGCGCTCGCGCTTGTCGGTGCCAATGAAGGCCTTTTCGCGCCGCCGGCGCTTGAAGCACTTGGTGCGCGTCGTCCGTTTCGGATTGAAGTCTCGAACTGGGAAATCGACGCGGGCGTTGATCTCCACGGCGCGTTCATTCGGCTCGCGTTCGATTTGCCGAAGGGCGCGTTCGCGACGGTGCTGTGCCGTGAATTACTCGGTTTCGGCGTCGATTAAGTGGGTGCGTGGTAGCAACCTCGCGCCGCGCATCTACCTCACACCGCGACGCCATACGCGCGCGCTGCCGCGATGATCTGCGCTGCCGTGTCGCGCTCATGATCGATCCTCACCGCGTGCCAGCCGCAACTCTGCGCAGCAGCGCAATTCTCGGGGAGATCATCGAGAAAGAGGATCTCTTCGCTCGACGCGCCGACCGCGCGTTCAAACGCGCGATAGATCTCGCTTCCGGGTTTCTCGAGGCCGAAGAGATGTGACGCATGACGATGCTCGATCGCTTCGAACGCAGGCAATCGAACGAGTGCGTCCCAATGGCGATCGTTGGTGTTCGAGAGACACGCTGTCGTTGCACCCGCCGCGCGAATCGCGCCGAGCGCGTGTGCAACACCGGGATACTCGTCGGCGAGAATCGCGTCGTGTGCTGCAAGCAATGTTTCACGCGAAATGCGGCCGCCGAGTACGTCATAGGCGCGCTCGACAAACGCGAGGTAGTCATGTTCGCCGCGTTGATGACGCGACGCATGCGCACGCACATCGCGCCGTTCTTCTTCGGTGATCGATTCGAGGATGTAGCCAGGAACGCCCGCCGCGTGGAGTGCTTCTTCGAGCGAACGACGAATACGAATCACAACGCCGCCGAGATCGACACAGACAAGTCGAACAGGATGACGTGCAACCATGGAAATCTCGTGGGGTGGGGCGTGGGGCGAGGCGGGGGGCGTTGGCAAGTGTGCGGAAGGGGTGCGGCAGATGTGCCGAGCAGAGCGGTATGCACGCGCGTCGAAGCGTCATCGCACATCACACGGCGTCACGCCGCAACTCACGCAGTGCGACGTTTCGTGTTCGATGAAGCTTCAGCAGATGAAACTTGAGGGGAAGCAGTTGTTCGAATTTCGCGCGCGGCATCGGCTGCACGCGTTGCTTCTTTCGCACGTTTCTGTTCCGCGCGACGTTCACGGAAGAACGCGCGCAACAACTCAACACACTGGTTCGACAAGACGCCGCCGTGCATTTCGCAGCGGTGATTGAGCCGCGTGTCGGATGGAATATTGAAGAGCGTTTCGCACGCGCCGGCCTTCGGATCGGTCGCGCCGTAGACGAGTTTCGCGAGGCGCGCGTTGACAGCCGCACCAGCGCACATCGGGCACGGTTCGAGCGTCACGGCCATCGAGCAACCTTCGAGTCGCCACTCGCCGAGCTTTCGGCCAGCCTCGCGAATGGCGACGATCTCGGCGTGTCCGGTTGGATCCGCTTCGCGTTCGCGGGTATTGGCCGCTTCAGCGATGACCTCATCTCCACGGTAAATCACCGCGGCGATTGGTACTTCGCCAGCGAGCGCGGCTGAGCGGGCAAGCAGAATCGCGCGCTGCATCATGCGCACGTCTACATCGCCCACACCCGCGTGCGCAGAACGCACTAGGCGCAGGGAGTTCATCATTCGTCTCCGCCTCCGACCGATCCGTGCGAGCGCGACGCTTGCACGGCCAGTCCGTGACCATCCACCGTGTCGGTCACTCCTTCGACGGATCACGACGATCCGCCTCGGGTAG
>JBEIJG010000036.1:0-13563 GCA_040380385.1 Phycisphaeraceae bacterium
GCGATTGGTGTGGGCACCGAAATGCGTGTGGTCTCCGACATGCTTGCGCGGGGTGATGCGCGTGCGACGGGATTACAGCAGGTCGAGAGTGAAACCGATGAGGCGCTCGAAGCAGCACTGGCAACGGGTCTGATCGATGCATCACTTTCGCGACGTGTGGAAGAGCTCCGGCGGGCGCAGTTGAAAAGCGCTGAACAGTTGACCAAGAGCCAGGAATCATGGGCTACGGCGCGTACAGCCTTTGATGCAACGACCGCAGAATTTGTCGCGTTTGGTCGCGAAGTCGAACAACTCGGTGACGCGCAGGTTGAGAAGATCGAATCGAATCCAGATCAAGCGTTCTCTTGGAACGGTGGTCTTTCCACGGCATGGGAAGCTGCAGACGGCGGCATGGAGTCGAACATTGGTTTGCTCACCGTGCTTTATCACCTTCAGCGAGCCGTTGCCGGTGAGCCGCTCGCAACGTGTCGCGCAGGTATTGATGAAGGGTTGACGTTTCAGCGCGAAGCTTCGGAGGGCATGCTCGGAACCGGAGCGTTTGATGTTCCGGTGAGCGAGGGAGCGGCCGAACGGATCAGTGATCGCTATCGCGCCATTTTCGCTCGCTTTCAAACGGAACTCGAAGCGTACTACGCGGCGACCGTCGCGCGACGTGATGCAGAGTCAGCCTATCGCCTGGCGTCCACGGCACTCCTCGCAGAAATCAAACACTTCGAAGAGGCGGGCGACGGCGCAATGGAAGCGGAGGCCGCTGTGGCCGCGGCAGGAATGCGATCGACCGCCGTGTTCACCGCTGGTCTTGGCGGTGTTGCGCTGCTCCTCTCGTTTGGTTGCGCGTGGCTGATTTCGCGCTCGATCGTGCAACCCATTCGCGCCGTCAACGCAGCACTCTCGGATATCGCATCGGGCGAAGGTGATCTTTCGCGGCGCCTCGATGATTCGCGCACAGATGAACTCGGATCGGTCGCACGAAACTTCAACGCGTTCGCCGAGAAAATCTCGCGTTCGATCGGTGAGATCCGCACGCAAGCGCTTGAACTCGCATCGGGTGCTTCCAAGATCGATGGTACGAGCCGCAGCTTGGCAAGCGACGCGAGCGAGCAAGCCGCAACGCTTGAGCAAGTGACTGCAAGCATCGAAGAACTGGCGGCGATGGTTTCGAAGACCGCGACGAATTCTGGCGGCGCCGCAGAAATTGCAGGTAAAGCGCGCGCAGATGCTGATGGCGGTGCAACACGCATGAAGGAACTCGTCACAGCGATGGACGGTATTCGCACCTCGAGCGAGAAGATCGCGAGCATCATTCGCGTGATCGATGAAATCGCGTTCCAAACCAATCTCCTCGCCTTGAATGCAGCGGTTGAAGCGGCGCGTGCAGGCGACGCTGGCCGTGGTTTCGCGGTCGTTGCGCAAGAGGTTCGAAGCCTTGCGATGCGTTCGGCCGAAGCCGCGCGTGATACGGCCGCGCTCATCGAAGAGTCGGGCCAACGCGCTGAGAAGGGCGTGCGACTTGTCGGCGACGTCGAGGGCGTCTTCGGTCGGATCGTCGGCGGTTCGCGTGAAGTCGCAGAACTCCTCACAGAAATCTCGCGTGCGAGCAACGATCAGTCACAGGCGATTCGCCATGTCTCATCGAGCATGCAAGAGATCGACCAAACGACGCAAGGCAATGCCGCCGCGAGCGAGGAATTGGCCGCAACGGCTGGCGAAACCAGCGCGCAGGTGGCAGCGATCACGGAAACATTGAAGGGCTTCCGAACTCAGTAAGGCTTCTTGCAGCTCATCGCGCCTCATCGAGCCTCATCGCTCCTCATCGCGCAGTTTCGCGCTGGTTGCGCGGCTTCACCGGCCGCGCAGCCAGCGCGAGAGCACAACACGTCCAAGCAGGCTCACGCTTCCAAACAGTGCGAACCCAACGCACGCTGCGAGCAACACGCTTGCGAAAACCGCCGCAGTTTGCGACGAGCGCAAGTTCGACGTGATGAGTACCCCGAGTGGTTTCCGATCGCTTCCGATGAATTCTCCAGCAATCGTGCCAATCGTCGCGAGACCTGCGGCAATGCGAAGACCTGTGAGGATTGACGGAACCGACGACGGCAGCGCGAGTTTCCACCACGTCGTGAGTCGCCCAGCGCCGAGGATTGTGAAGAGTTCTTCGAGTCCTGCATCGCGCCCGCGAAGTCCTGCGAGCGTGTTGGCGATCACGGGGAACACCGAGACGATCGTCGCGCACGCGATGATCGAAGGTCGACCGTATCCAAACCAAATCACGAGAAGTGGCGCGATCGCGATGAGCGGCACCATTTGAAAGAGCAACGTGAGTGGGTAAATCCCGCGTTCGACGACGCGGAAAATCGAAAGCGCACTTGCGAGTGCGATGCCGCCTGCGGCAGCGATGGCGAAACCAAGCGCTGCGCAAAGTGCAGTTTCTGCCGTTGCGGAGAGATACAAACTCGGTTGTTCGGTGAACGCGAGCAGTACCGCCAAAGGTGATGGCAATAGATAGTCGCTCACGCCAAAGACAACTTTGATTCCCGCCCAAATGGCGACGGCACCCGCCGCGGCGAGGCACGGGACCCCATATGCGGTGAAGGCACGCATCGCAGGTTGGTCAGCGACGGATCGGCTCGCGTTTGATTTGGAGCGCGTGTTCATGCGCGACTCTCCGCGATGGCGCGAAGCAGCGCGTCACTGGCGCGTCGGACGCATGCGCCGAGCTCCTCATGTGTCCAGGTTGCTGCGTCGCGTGTCAAAGTTGGAGTCGTGATTTCCGCCACGACGCGCGCGGGTCGCGGGCTGAGCACAACGATGCGCTCGGCGAGAAACGCCGCTTCAGGAATCGAGTGCGTGACGAGAATGGTCGTACAGCGTTCTGTGTGCCAAAGATTTCGCAACGTCAGATCGAGTTCATGTCGCGTGACTTCATCGAGTGCGCCGAACGGCTCATCGAGCAGCAAAATCCGCGGCCGTGAGATCAGTGCACGCGCGATTGCTGCGCGCATTTTCATGCCGCCCGACAACTGATGCGGAAAACGCAGTGCTGCATCTGAGAGTTGAACGCGCTCGAGCGCGTCGTGGGCGCGTGCGCGGCGCTCGCTGGTGGCAACTCCCGCGAGTTCAAGCGGGAGTGCGACATTGTCTCGAATGTTGCGCCACGGAAGAAGCCTTGGCTCTTGAAAGGCGAACCCGAGTGTCGCAGTTGGGGCGCGGTCGAGTGAGGAAGTTTGAAGTTCTTCGAGCCCGCCGATCAGGCGAAGAATCGTGGTCTTCCCGCATCCAGACGGGCCGACAAGCGCGGTAAACGAACCTTCGGCGAACTCGAGCGAGACATCGCGAACGGCCTCAACCGCGCCAAAAAAATGCGACACGCCGGTCAGGCGAATAGGCGAGCGTACGGGCGGCGTGCGGGTCGCGTCGGGTGGCATCAATCGTTCGGGGTGATCGGAGTCGGTCGCCAAAGGTTCGAGCCCTGCGTCTTCGCGTGTTCCTGTCGGTGGATTCTCCCCGAGCGAAGACTTGATCCGGACACGTGATCCGGACACTTCAGCCGGACAGTACGAACCTGCGCTCGACACCTTTCGCAGCTCGACACGCACACCTTACACTCTTCGTATGACCTCACTTTGTTCGCACCTTCTGACGGGACTTCGCGCCGTCGCCGCGGCGTTCGCGTTTCCAAGCTTGTCACAATCCACCAAAGCCCTTTCGACGCTCGCGCTCGGGTTTATGGCGCTCGCCGGTTGTGGCAGTGAAGCCCCGTCGGCCGCGCCAAGCGGAGACGTTCAGGCGTCTGCGACCGACACCAAGCCTGTTTCCGTCAAGTTGCAACTGAATTGGTTGCCAGAGCCTGAGTTTGGCGGGTTCTATGCGGCAAGCGCGGACGGGCTCTTCGCGAAAGAAGGGCTCACGGTCGAGATCGTCCCCGGCGGACCGAACATCCCCGCGCCACAACTTGCGGCAAGTGGCAAGGTCGAATTCGCGATCGTATCCGGCCCGCAGGTGGTTGAACTTGCCGAGCAAGGCGGCGATCTCATCGCGCTCTTCGCGGTGTACCAAGGCAATCCGATGGGTGTGATGGTGCACGCCGACTCGCCGTACGAGACGCTCGGCCAACTGTGGGAGTCGGACGCGACCGTCGCGATGGAGCAGGGGCTCGCGGAATTCGCGTGGCTTTCAAAGACATATCCCGGTGGGAAACTCCGGATGGTTCCGTGGGGCGGCGCGACCGCGCAATTCGCAGCCGACAAGTCGCTCGCGTGTCAGTGCTTCATCACAGCGGAGCCTGTCGCGCTCGAACTTCAAGGCATCAAGACGCGCGTCTTCCGCATTGGCGAGAGCGGCTTCGATCCGTACAACGCAGTCGTCGCGACAAGTCGCGCGTACTACGAGAAAAACCGTGCAACGTGCGAGAAGTTCGTGCGCGCTTGCGCAGCGGGTTGGCGGGCGTATCTCGACAACGCGGGACCTGCGAATACGACGATGAGCACGCTGAATCCAGGCATGTCAAAAGAAGCAATGGATCGCGCGGCGGTCGTTCAACGCAGTTTGATTGAGAACGACGAAACAAAGCGCGTCGGCCTCGGTGGCATGCGACTTCCGCAATGGGAAACGATGGTTCAGCAACTCGTCGAGATTGGTCGCGTCAAGAAGGCGCCCGATCCATCGAAGCTCTTCGTGTGGGACCTGTCCGCAGACACGGCGCGTTGATCGCGGAAGGGATTCCCGCGCGTGGAATCGCTGCGCACCATTCTTCATGTCGACATGGACGCGTTCTACGCGTCGGTCGAACAGCGTGATGATCCGGCATTGCGTGGAAAGCCCGTCCTTGTTGGTGGACGTGAAGGTCGCGGTGTTGTGTGCGCGGCAAGTTACGAAGCGCGGAAGTTCGGTTGTCGCAGCGCGATGCCGATGTCACAAGCGATGCGGCTCTGTCCGCAGGCTGCGGTTGTGAAGCCTGATTTTGCGAAGTACACGGCCGCGTCGCGTGCGATTCGTGCGATTTTCGAGCGGTACTCGCCCGAGATCGAGCCGCTCGCACTCGATGAAGCGTTTATTGATGTGACGGCATCACTTGCGATTTTTGGCTCAGGCCGCGTCGTTGGTGAAGAGATTCGCGCGGCGGTTCGCAGTGAGTTACGACTCACGTGCTCGGTTGGCATCGCGCCGAATAAGTTCGTCGCAAAGATCGCGAGTGATCTTGAGAAACCTGATGCGCTTGTCGATCTGATGCTCGCGCCGGATGCACTCGCCGCACGACTCGCACCGCTTCCTGTGGGGCGCATGTGGGGTGTCGGGCCAGTCACGGCCCAAGAACTCGCGCATCGCGGGTACGCAACGTTCGGCGATCTGCAACGCGCAGGCGAGAAGCAACTCGCGCTCTACTTTGGCGACGCGGGCCGTTCATGGTGGCGGCTTTCACAGGGGCTCGATGATCGCGCGGTCGACTCGGATCGTGCGGCGAAATCCGTTGGTGAAGAAGAGACCTTTCACGAGGATCTCGTATCGGTTGTGCAGGTCGAAGAACGATTGCTCGCACAAGCAGATGAGGTCGCGCGACGACTCCGTGCGAAAGAACTCTTTGCAAAAACGGTGTCGATCAAGATTCGTTTCAGCGACTTCGAAACGCACACGCATGAGAAGACGCTTGCGATCGCGACCGATCAAACGGTTGAGTTGCGCGAGGCGGCGCGGCGACTCCTTGCGAGTTTCGCAGCGAAGCGTTGGCGCGCCGTGCGACTCTGCGGGTTTGCGGCGTCGCGTGTTGTCGAGTCGCCGGGACAGTTGCCGCTCTTTGGCGACAGCAAGCGTGAGAAGTTGTCAAAACTCGACGACGTGCGCGATCGGATCCGCGAGAAATTCGGCGGATGAGTGTGAGTTGCATCGCGCCTCACCGCGCCTCAAGCAACTTGATGAGATCCGTCGCCGTCGCGATTCCGAGTGGCGCCTCGTCCGCGCGGCCGCGCTCGGTGATGATGACCGCTTCCAAACGCGGGTTTTTCGACCAAAGCGAAAGCGCTTCGTCGGCACTCGCGGTGCGCGGTAGCAGTGCGTATTCATCTTTGCGGTGGTCGCGTGCCAATGCCTCGCCGACGGTGACCGACGCAATGGCGCAGATGATGCGTTCGCCGTCGCTCGTTGCATCCATCGCCGACGCGGTGCGCGCATCGAGTGGGCCGGGCGCGGCACGCGGCGGCGCAGCGTTCGGCAGAGCGCACGACTCGATGTCATGGGAAGCGATCCAGCGGACGATACCGCTCGCGGTGAGGAGTGCCACGATGCGTCCATCGCGGCGCACAGGAAAGCGAACGACGCCTTTGTCGCGGACAAGCGCGAGCGCGTGACCAATGCGATCGTTGACCGAGAGTGTGACGACGTCCTTGGCCGCGAGCGTTCGAAGTGGAGTCGGCGTGCGAAGTTCTTCTTCGATCATCTCGAGCTGCCGCACCGTCGCTTCGGTTGGAACAGCGATGTATTCGACATCACCAAAACGATTGTGCACCAGTGCGTTGCGCAGTTCGCCTGCCTCAAGCAGGAAATCGAGATGTCGCGCGAAGTGACGGCGCTCCGCGGCAATCTGCCGAACCGATGCGGCGAAGCCACGGCGGCGTCCTTCGCGCGGCTCATCGAGGAGCCGTTGTAATTCGCGATCGATGCGGTTGTACGCGCTTTCAAAACGTGCGATGCGTGCGCGATCGACATCGCCAGCAGCGCCGTTGTCACGCGGCGTCGGTTGCGCATGGGCATCCGTCGCGCGTTGCTTCTGGCCCTCTTGTTGGGATTTTTTGCCAACTTCATCCGCCATGAGGAACTCCATGCTGTGTCGATGAAGCGTTGCGTTTCAAAATTGTGTCGGCTCGATCGCGCGCGCGTTGGATGCGTTGCGAAGTCACTTCGCCGCCGAGCGCGGAATCGAGCGTTCGAAGCCGATTGACACGCGCGACGATATCCGAGGCGCGCCGTGTATCACCTGTGCCTGCCTGGCGCGCGAGGACCTCAAGCATGCGTGCTTGCGCGCGCCACCAGAACTCGTCGCGCGTACTCGCTGTCATCGGCGCGAGATCGCGAAGAATGGCGAATCCCTCAGTACGATCCTGCGCGACGTTCGATCCGCAGAGCACTTCGCCCGTGGCCCAAGCGACGAATCGGTCGCGCGGATCGCGATCAAATGCCCCGCGCGCACGAGCCGTTGCATCAGCGGTCGCGTCAGTCGCGAACAGCGCCAACGCGTATTTCGCCATGCATTTGGCTTCGAGTGTCGCGGAAAGATTGGTTCCGGCATGCTGCATGGCCGTCGCGAGGAGCACAACACGACGCGCGTCGGCGTCGGCGGTTGATTTCTGTGCGAGTTTCTTCTCGTCGAACTCAGCGCCGACTTCTGCAAGCTCCGCGCAAACAACGGCGGTTTCGACGGCGGCGAAAAGCGCATCGATCGCATCGGTACACACACGCTGCAGCTCAGGGAATGCGCGCATGGTGTTTGACAACTCCGGGGGCAGTGGAGTCATGCCATCCGATTTCAGTGCGGCGGCGATCCATGTGAGCGCGGCGCGGGAAGCCGCGCGCGACGTTGGTGCTTCGCTGATTGCACGCGACGCGGAGGCGATCGCTTGTGCGATGTCGCCATTGGAGAGTTGCGTGGCCGCGAAGAGCGCGCTGGATCGCACACGCAGCGAAGGATCTGCGAGCCCCGCAGAGATGTCGCGCGTGAGCGCCGCGTCGAGTGCCTCCACGGCAGCAAGATTCGATCGGCGATCTTTTTCGGAAACACCAGATTCATGCGCGAATTCAAGCGTGCGCAGCGTGCGAGAAGATGTTTCACGCGTGACGAGCGCGAGTCGTTTTGCGGCCGACTCCAATTTCACACTGCCGAACTGCGGGAAAAGCGCAAGATCGACCGCTTCGAGCATCCACGCATCCCGCGCGTCATCGCTCGGAAATGATCGTGCGGCAAGTTCGAGTGCGCTCGCGAGTTTCTCTTCGCCTGCGAGAGATGTCTTCGCTTCGGTGCGCCGCTGATCGAGTGCAATCGCAAGCGCCTCGCGCGTTCGCTCGTCTGGCGCGGTATTCGCGACAAGCGTCAAGAGATGATCTGTCGCGCGCGGGGCGAAGGCCACATCGGCACGAATGAGCGCGGCGGCATAGGGAATTGCGAACCAAGGGGTGACGCGAGGATCGGTGATCGCGCGATCGAGTTGCTCGATCTCCTTCGGTTCGAAGGTGACTTCTGCGCCTTCGCGTGTCAGACGAAGCGCGCAGAGCGCGGTGAGTAGCGGGGGTGCTTTCGAATCGGAACGCGCCGCGGCGATGACTGCGGGCGTTATCCGCGCACGGACTGCGGCTGCAAGCGTCGTGAGCGCAGCGGCGCGATCGGAATTCGGCGTTTCGATCGCGCGGGCGAAGAGCGCGGCGATTGGTTGCTCGATCAGCGCGGAGTTGCTCGCATGCGTGCCATCCGTTGTGCGTGGAGCGGCGCGATTCAATGCACGTGCGCGTCGATCTGCGGTCGCGCAGGCAGCGATGCAATCGAGCGCGAGGTCGTTTCCGAGCGCGTTCGCATTCGGCAGGCTCGCGGAGCGGTTCGCTGTGATCGCTGCGATTTCATCCTGTAGAAATCGCGCAACGAGTGCATTCGCAGGGTCTGTCGATCGACCTATGCCTTCGAGTTTCTCGGCGATCGCGCGAGTTCCGTTGGCGGAGTTCGAATCACTTGGAATGGCGATTTTTGCGCGTGCTCGCGCAATCATGAGCGCATCCGCGAGTGCGGGCGGCACAGGCAATTCACTTCGCGCAGCGATCGCGAGAAGCTTGACGGCGCGATCACGAGAGCGGCGTGCGACCGCCGCGCTTTCAGGGTCATTCGAGGTCGCGGCGGCATCCGCGGCGAGGAGCGAGGCGATTCCGCCTAGCATCGCTTCACGGAAGATCTCAGGGTCCGTCGCGATGCGTGACGCATCGAGTGCTGAGTCTTCGGCACGTGATGTCGCGAAGATCGGCGCAATCAACTTCGAAAGCCGACGCGCGGCTTCTCGTTCGTCATCGGTCGGAACACCGAGCGCGAGCGCGACATCCATGATATTGGCGCGCATTCGACGAAGCAAAAGATCCTCGGCACTCTCGAGTTCGAGTTGTCTTCGTTCAACCGTGGCGAAGCGCGTAGCGAGCGCAAGTCTTTCGCCCGCGAGCGCCTCTTCGCCTTGCGCGAGTTCGCGTGCGCTCTGTGTGCGGTTCCGCATCGCTATCGCACGCTCGGCGAGCGCGATCCGTTGGAGTAGGAGCGCGCTCACCGCACGGGCGCTTGCGTCGTTGGATGTGGAAGCGCTGGCGGCTTCTCTGAGCGAAGCCAGTTTGGCAAGATCGCCCGTCAACTCCGCGTTGCGAACATCGCGAAGCATGCGACGGGAGTCCACCTCATCAGCGGGTGAATTCGGCAACGCGCGAGCCTGCGCGGCGAAACTCACGTGCGTGCAAGGCCAAACAATCGTCCACACCGAAACGCTTGTTGCGATGAGTGCCGCGCGTTCGCGAGCGCGCAGAGAACGAGTTCGCATCATCCGCCTCCTCCAAACGCAACGGAGCGATATCCCGCGGCGATGACTGCGTTGAAGACGCCGACGACGTCTTCCCAACGCGCGGTTGGGTCGGCTGCAATCCGAATCGGATGATCGCTTGGAAAGATGCCGCGCGATTGAGTCTCATCGAATCGCGCGTCACGCAGCACGCGCTCAAGTTCGACGACATTCTTCGCATCGGCGAGGCCGCTCGGAAGCGTGATTTCCGCGCCATTCGACGTCGACTGCACCCGAATGACGAGCGGTTCAACATCGAGGGTGAAGGGGTCATCGGAGGTCGACGCTGCTTGCTCCGGCGGCAACTCAGCTCGAAGATTGCGTTCCTTCGAAACGATGCCAGCGGTGAGCAGAAAGTAGATCAACAGTTGAAAGACAACGTCGATCATCGGCGTAATCGAGAGCGAGATGCGCGCGCGTTCGCGATCGCCGCGGAGGAGCGCGCGACGTTCACGAGCCATCGCGTCCTCCTTCACCTCCGCCGATCGATTCTTCGATCACGACCAAGTTCAAACGCGGCAGCGCGCCGCCGCCAGCGAGGCTCGCGGCTGTGGTCGTTGCGCGCATCGCGGGCTCGACCCACTCGTACATCGTGTCGCGATCGGCGCGCAGATTGACGGCGAGATTCGGATTGCGTCGGTACCCATCGGCGAGCGCATCGGCGAGTTGCGCGATGCCGTCCGGCGTTGCGTCGAAGGCCTTGCCTGCAAGGAGATATCCGCCGATTTGCCCGTTTGCGGCGGGGATCACATTCAGCATCACGCGCGATTCTTCATCGGCTTGCGCGGTGGCGCCAGCCTCCACGCGGGCGAGCGACATGACCACGCGCTCGTTGTCCGCAATGCCAGAAACAAGCGTAAAAAACACAATCAGCAAGAACGTCACATCAATCATCGGCGTGAGATTCGCCTCGATGACGGCGGCAGGGAACTTGCTTCGATTGCGTGGCATCAGTCGTTGCGGAGTGTGTCGAATGAAGTGAACGGCACGTTGCGCTCGACGTGCGTGGGCTCAAGATTTCACACTGCTCGTGGACGGAGATGCCGACGCAGCATCGGAATCCTTCGGTCGAAAGAGCGCGACCATTTCATCGACCGCTGCAAGCATTTCGTCCGACGTCGCAATCGCGCGATTGCGTATAAGTGCGTAGGCACTCGTCGCAGGGATCGCGATGAGCAGTCCCCAGAACGTCGTGACAAGCGCGGTGCCAATGCCGCCCGCAAGCAGCACCGGATCTGCAGCGCCGCCTGTCGAAGCGATTGTCTGAAACGCCACGATCATGCCGTAGACCGTGCCGAAGAGCCCGATCATCGGCGCAACTTGCCCAAGCACGTTGAGCCGCTCAAGTTCGCGCAGGCGCGCAGAAAGCAGTTCATCGGCGGCGGTTTCGGCGGCGTGGGTCATTGCATCGGCGCCACGCGGCGCGTGTTCGAGTGTGCGCGCAAGCACGATCGAAAGATCGCTTGAGCCGCGCCCGCTGCGCTCGATCGCTTCTCGGTATCGGCCCGCGCTCAGCAGGCCACGGAGCGCGTCGGTCTCGCCATCAGGCAGCGTCGCGCGACGACGGTTCGTCGAGAGTGCGAGCGAAATGAGCACAACGTTCGCAAGCGAGAGAAGAAGCAGCAGCCAAATCATCGCGCTGCCGATCCACTCCAGACTTCCATCGCTGTTCGTCGAGTAGAAAAAGATGCCGCCGTTCATGCGTCTCGTGTCCTCTATTCACCGCGATGAACGCGGATCTTTCGCCGTTGGTGCGTCGAGCAACGTCGCCTCGCGCGAGATGAATCGGAATCCGCCGGAACCACCACTCGAAGGAAAGTGTTCCGCTGCAACTGCTTCGAGCGTACCGCCAGGGTCGACCTCAAGGAACTGAATGCACTGGATCGTCGCGCGGCGATTGCCGTTGCGCGGGTCGCGCGGGTTCAGTCTGTCGAGCAACGCGAGCATCGATGCGCGATCGAGCTCGTAGCGACCAGGGCCAGTGATCGTGGTCGAAAGGAGAAAGACGCAGTCGGCGCCGCAGCGCAACGCTTCGGTCAATGCTTCGATGGGGCTCGATCGACCGCTTGGAATGACATCGTTGCGAAGCCACGCGACCGCGGCCGCGCGTTCAGCCTGACTCGCGTTGCGCAGCGCCGCGGGCGTTCCGCCGAACGCCGTCGCGCCATCACGACGAAATGCGATGACCGCAAACTGCTGCGTCGGTTCGAGTCGCGCGAGCGAGCGCTCCACTTCATCGACGATCGCGGGGAAACTTCCGACCATCGAACCGGACGCATCGACCACGTAGGCCACTTTCGTGGCATTTCCGGCGACGAGACCAGCGAAACTCGCGCCAGCTCGCGTCGCAGGGGATTCGTTGATCGATGTCTCTGCGCCGAATCGCCGCGCGAGCCCGTCGAGCGCCGCGTTGCGCGGTCCGCCAGCCTCGAGCGCACGCAAGCGGGCATCGAGTTCGTCGGCGGAACGCATCGCGTCGGTGTTCGCGCGTGCGTCGGTTTGCGCCGCGCTTTGCGCGTTCGACGTCGAAGCGGGAGGCGTCGAACGCGTGGGTGCAGGTTGGAAGAAATCGGCGGTGAGCACGATCGGCGGAGGTTCCTCGCGCAACGCTCCCGAGACGCCCCACGCGGTACCCCAAGCGGTACCAAGGAGAGCTATTGCGATCGCGCCGTGCAGCGCGAGCGAGACAACGACGGCTCGTGTGGCGCCGCGCGATGAAGCCGCGGCCGAGTCTCTTCGCGTGGACAACGATGCTGCATTTGCCGCGGGCGTGCGCGAACCCACAGTCGGTTCGAGTTCAGCGTTGCCGTCGCGCGCATCCATCAGGAGCTCCTTGGGGAAATCCTACGGTCGACGGGTGTGCGAAACGCCCGCGCGACGTGAACTGCGCGTTCACTCTCCATCGCCGCCGTCGTCGCCACCGCGACCACGGAAGATGAAGCCATCGAGGCTCCACTTGCCAGGGCCGGTCAGCGTCAGACCCGCCGCGAGGACGATCAGGCTGAGTTGGCTCAACGCTTGGCTGCGCGCGAACGCGGAGTTTGGATCCGTGGGGGTCCATAGCGAGGCCCACGCATTGGGAATGGACGGCGTTGCGAGGATGAGGAGCGCAATCGCCCAAAGAAGCAGGCCGCCCGACCAAATGCGGCTGAAGAGACCGACGAGAAGGAATGCGCCGCCGAGGAGTTCGAAGACGGTAATCGTCCACGCCCAGACGTGGGGTTTCGGAAGGCGGAGTCGATCAAGCGTGAGCGTCAGCTCATGAAGCGCGCGCGCTTGGTAGCCCGCAGCGTCGGCGGCGACGAGCGGGACCGGTGGTGTGTCTTGCGCGATCGGAGCGCGAACGCGAACGATGCCCGTCGATGACGCGGTTGCTGCACCGCTGAAATCACCGTCGAAACGGCGGAAATCATCCGAGTTTTGTTCGGCCGAGACGATGCCGAGTTCGCGCAATCGAGCACCTGCGTCGCCAGAGAATTGCCCCATCTCCATCGCGTGGTGCCAACCCACGGGAACGAACGCGAGGAAGAGGATGATTCTCGCGAGAAGCGGCACGAAGTTGGCTGCGGCCTGTTGGCTGAACTTCTTCATGACTTCTCTTGTGTGCTTGGGTTCCGCGTGACGGGAGTTGGAGGCGGATGTCGTAGGCGGATGTCGTGGGCGGATGTCGTGGGCGGATGTCGTAGGCGAACTGCCGGAACGGTGGCGAGTTCCGAGTGGAGACCGAAGCGTGGCAGATCGCCCGTCGGCAGGAAAGAGGGGAATCGGCTCAAAGGTCGTTTCTCGTACAATCTCCGCCTCCGCGGGCGTGGCGGAATTGGCAGACGCACGGGATTTAGGTTCCCGTGGGGTAACACCCGTGCAGGTTCGAGCCCTGTCGCCCGCATATCTGAGCGCTCGCGACTGGCGGGCTGCTGATGTTTCGCTTCAGGTGCCCGCTCTCGCGCGCTTTGGCGTGGATCGCGCCACTGGGAGCCGCCGCAGCGGCGACCGCGAC
>JBEIJG010000037.1:0-13302 GCA_040380385.1 Phycisphaeraceae bacterium
CGCGGCGCCTTCCGGCGGCGCTCGTTGCAGCGAGTCCCGATTCCGCGCTCGCGGCATCGCTTCAAGCGACCTTCACGTCGCCTTGGACGCGGATCTACCAATCGAACGACCTCATCGGCGTTGAGCTCGCGGGTGCGTGCAAGAACGTCATCGCCATCGCGGCGGGTGTGATCGACGGCATGGCGCTTGGCATGAATACGAAGAGCGCGCTTCTTGCCCGCGGGCTCGCGGAGATTGCGCGCGTCGGAGTCGCACTCGGCGGTCGCTTGGAGACATTCTTCGGCATCACCGGTGTTGGCGATCTCGCCACCACATGCTTCGCGCCGGAAGGCCGGAATCGTTCGTTCGGTGAAGCGCTCGCGCGGGGCGAATCACCTGAGGCGATCCTCGCGCGCATGACTTCTGTCGTGGAAGGCGTGCCGACCTCGCGTGCGCTTGTGCGCGTCGCGCGTGAACACGGGATCGAAGTTCCGATTTGCGAAGCGGTCGCCGCGATGGTCTACGATGGTCTCGATCCGCGCGAAGCACTGCGGCAACTCATGAGTCGCGCGACAAGCACCGAGCGAATCGGTTGAGACGCGAAGAGAAGCTGCGTCCTGCACAGACGCGTGCGCGTGGAACCGTGCGCGTGAAACCGTGCGCGTGGAACTTTGGATTTCGCTCGAAGCAACGCGCCCAAGCGCGGAGCTTTCCTCGTCGATCTACTCGTCGATCTACTCGTCGATGTATTCGTCGATGTATTCGTCGATCTACTCGTCTTCGCCGAAGCGCGACTCAACGAGCCGGACGAGTGCGCTGAGCGCGTCGTGTTCGTCCGGCCCGTCCGCAACGATTTCGAGCGTCGAGCCACAGGTGCCCGCGAGCATCAACATCTGCAGTATCGACTTTCCATCGACCGACTCGTTGTCCGAACACTTGCGCACCGTGATCGCGGCGGCGAACCGCGAGGCTTCTTCCACGAACGACATCGCGGGCCGCGCATGCAGCCCGAGACGGTTCGAGATGATGGTCTGCGCAGAAACCATCCGATGTTTAGCGACCGGCTTGCCCAGAATCCGCTTCGTCGAGAAGTCGCGTCACAGCCTCGACGGTCGTGGCTTGTCGGAGGAATCGGCGGAACTGATCTTTCGAGAGCTGCGTGAAAATCGCTTTCATGGCGTCGACGTGCAGCGTTGGATTCTCTTCTGGCGAGAGCATCAAGAAGATCGAGTAGACCGGCTGCTTGTCGAGCGCGTTGAAGTCGACGCCCGTGCGGCTGATGCCGACGGCCGCGAGTGGACTCTTGACTGCGGTCGTCTTCGTGTGCGGAATGGCAACTCCGTGGTTCAGACCCGTGGAGCCCTTCTTCTCACGGGCAAGAATCGACTTCCCAAACGTCTCTCGCATGTCGGGCGAAACGCGGCCGCTCTCCACGAGTGCGTTGAGTAGCTCGTGGATTGCGTCTTCGAGTTTGGTCGCAACGAGATTGGGAACGATCGCCTTATCGACGACGATTTCTCTGAGTTTCATCGTGTTCTTCCTGCGAAGTGCTTCGCCGCCATGCTCAACCGCCGTGCTCAACCGCCATGCTTGTGGTCGCGCATGCGCTTCTTGTGTTCGCTGATGACGCGCGCTTCGCGATCAACCGCGAGATCGATCGCCGCGTAGAGGTCGGCATCGCGGTAATTCACGATGAAGTCCTCATGGTGCTCGACATCGACGATGAACTCAACGTGGTATCCGTTGTTCTCTTTCTCAATCACGCAGTCGATCGACTGAACTTGATCGAAGTAGCGAACGAGGCGCTCGCACTTCTTTCGGACATACGAGTCGATAGCTTCGGTGATTTCGAGATGCTTGCCCTTGACGTTGATCTGCATGGAACTTCCTTTCGCGCTTTGTCATGCTTCTCCGCGGCGCGCGCGATCAGGCTGCGCGCTTTGGGGAGCAGAGAGTTTGTTGGGATTGCCTTCGCTGGGAACGACGACGCCAGCAGACACAAGGTAGCGAAGTGCCTCATCGACGGTGAGAGGGATCTCGCGAACGTCCGCGCGGGGGACAGTGACGGTCCAGCCCGAGAACGGGGCGGGGGAGTTTGGGATGAAGACGGTGACGGCGTCTCCGCACGCGGCCACGATTTCGGGCGTGGCGTCGCCCGTCACAAGTCCCATCTGCCAGAGGCCCGGTCGCGGGTACTCGATCATCACCACGCGGTTGAAGTTGAGCTTCTTTTTCTCGCCGCCGAAGAGGAACTCGACCACCTGCTTGAGCGCGGGGTATACCTGCCGGATACCTGGCACCGTGAGAAGGCCCGACTCAAACGCTGCGAGCAGGCGTCGGCCGAGGTAGCCGCCGACGAGTCGTCCGAGGATGTAGACCGCGAGAATCGCGAGGACGAGCCCTGCGAGGTCGAGGTACCAGCGCGCGCTCCACCAGTTCGCAACATTTTCGCGGACGAGCCGCCAACGCGCCGCCGCTTCACTGCCGTCGAGCCGGACGCGCGCTGCACGCGCTTGCTCGTCGCGAATCTCCTCGGCCGACGGAACAAACAGCGTGTTTCCCGATGCTTCGCTGGCACTTGCGACCACAAGTCGGATCCCAGCGTTGATCGGTTCTGCGATGTTGCCATCGATGAATCGGAATGCGGCAACCAGAATCCAGAGCGTGAGGACGCTTGGCAGAATGACGCCGAGTCCGCGGAGGAAAAATCTCGACGTGCCGGAACTCTTCTTGGCTGAACTCTCTGCGTTGGACGACTCCACCGAACGACCTCCCGAGTGGTGCCGAGTGTAGGAAATTCCGAAGTCATTCGCCGAGCGGTCGAGGGGAGACTTCCGTGAACAGTTCGTTTCCATCACGGCGGTAGTCGACGCGTACAGCTTTGCCAACATCGAGGCGGGCGACCGCGAGCACGAGTTCTTCGCGATTCGAGACGCGCACGCCGTCGATTGCGAAGATCACGTCACCCACGCGCAGACCAGCAGCTTTCGCGGCACTCTTCAGAACGAACGAACGGATGCGAACGCCGTCACCCGCGTCTTCAGCCGTCAGGCCAAGCGACGCGTCGCGGCGAGAGACCGAATCGTCGATGGCGCCACGATCGATCATCCACTTTTTCCAGCGGTCCTCGACCTTCGCGAGCGGAACACCGAAGGTTCGCTCGATGGCAGAACTGCCGTCGGGATCGTCCCGCGAGGTTGCGCAAAGCGCCTTGTAAAAATCGACCAACTTGCCTTCGCGCGCGAGGAATTCAAAGATCGCGCGCACTTGCGGATAGAGCCGTTCTGCGTCGGACATGAACGCTTGCGGACGCAGCGCGAAGAGTTCCTTCCACGGCATGACGGTCTTCGAAACAACCTGTTTTCGCGCGATATTGAAGCGAATGTTGGGTTGGAACTCCACCGAACCATCCGCGCGGATCGTGTAGTTCTCGTAGAGGCTCGCGAGGCCCTCTTGTATCCAGATCGGATGTCGCTGCCCCGAGCGCTCCATGTGCGCGAAGTGCAGAAGATGCACGAACTCATGCTGTAACGATTGCCCTGTATCGCGCGCGACCAATCGTCGCGATTCGTGCAGATACATGCCCTTGATCTCTTCGCGTTCGAGGTATTTGCGCGCATCCTCAGGTCGAACAATCGCGATGAGCACTGGATCTTCAGGCGCTCGTCCGAAGTAGTCCTTGACGAGATGCGCACCGAGCGCGTCGAGCGTTTCCTTCATCCGCGCGTGCGAAGCCTCCTCAAGGAACGTCGCATACGCGAGGCCACGGTCGCCATCGATTTCGTAGCGATAGTCGTCGCCGTGGGCTTCGCGCCAAACAGCAAGCGGATCAAGTTTCGGCGTGCGCGATGGCTTCGCGCGCGGCGCGGGGCTCCGCTCAACGCGCTCGCGCGCCTCCATGATGGCTTCGTAGGTGCGCGAGGAGCGAATCGGTTCAAGATCGGGGTCCGCTTCCATCGCGTCGAAATCGCGAAAGCCCGACTTCACGGCGTCGAGCAGTCGCTTCTCCGCTTCGTCTTCGCGGCCGAGTTGTGCTAAGGCACACGCGCCGTTGTAGAGATCTGTTGGGTCGCGTCGCCCATCGGCCACGCGCGCGGAAACGATGCGGTCGATTTCGGTGAAATCGCGCGCACGGAGTGCCGCATCAAGTGCAGCGTCGCTCGTGGATGTTCGCGACGAGGGGGATGGGGTCGCGCCTGAATCCCCCGAACCCGTGTCTTTCGAACCCGAGTCTTTCGAACCCGTTCCCTTTGAACCTGCGTCTTTCGAACCCGAGTCTTTCGTTTTGGACGAGCCCGACGCCGGCGGCGTTGCCTGCAGAGTCGCGTGTGGAAGCGAGACGGCCGCGGCCATGCCCGTGATCGCGAGAGCGCAAAGAGCGGCGCATGCGCCGAAAGCGAAGCGCAAACCAAGCGCGGCAAACAGAAGATGGGTGCGTCCGCGGCGGTTCATGCGATCGGAACCCGTGCCTCCTCGCGAAGGAGGTGCTTTCGTTGAGAGAGATACGCAGCGACCGCGGCGGGATATGCCTCTTTTTCGAGCGCGAAGACGCGCGCGGCGAGCGTTTCTGCTGTGTCGCTTGCTTCAACGGGGCAACGGCGTTCAAGCACAACCGGACCGCGGTCGTATTCTCCGTCGACTTCATGCACGGTGCAACCCGATTCGCGCGCGCCAGAGGCAAGCACCGCGCGGTGCACACGGTCGCCGTACATCCCGTGACCGCCGAAATCGGGCAGGAGACCAGGGTGGATGTTCAGAGCTCGTCCGGCCCAGAGATTGCCCACACGGAATCGTCGAAGGTAGCCCGCAAGGACCACGAGATCCACACGCGCGGCGGTCAGTGCGTGATCGATGCGATCATCCAGCTGGTCATTTCCGTGATGGTGGATCGGAGCATCGCCCGCCCCTCGCGCAATCGGCAGCACGGCAACGCGCAAGCCCGCGGCGCGGCATCGTTCGACAGCCGCGATCTCCTCACGATGCGCGATCACAAGTGCGACGCGCGCGTCGATCGTTCCACGTGCACAGGCGTCGGCGAGGTTGAGCGCCGTGCGCCCGCCGCCCGACACGAGGATGCCAAGCCGTGCTTGCGTCTGGGGGCTGAAATCCTCCTGCCGATTCATGCGGGTTTCCCCTCGTTTTTGCCCTCGTTTTTGCCCTCGTTCTTGCCCTCGTTCTTACCCTCGTGCTTGCCCTCCACCTGCTCGCGAAAGGGAATCGACTTGCCCTGTGCATCGACTGAAACCATGGTGAGCTGCGCCTCGGTGACGCGCGCCCAGGCGCCATCGACGCGCTCCGCATCGACCACGACCTGCACCGTCACGCTCGAGCGGCCGAGCCGGATTGTTCGTGTGTGAAACTCAACGACCTCGCCGACGTTCACCGGGGCCTTGAAATCCACGCGATCGATGCTCGCCGTCACCCAACGATGGAGGCCGTGATGCCGCGCTTCGATGTAGCCCGCTTGGTCGATGTGCGCCAAGATGATGCCGCCGAAGATGGTGCCTTGGTGATTGGTGTCGCGCGGCATCATGAGGACGCGCAGAGCAAGTCGAGGCGCTTCGACGGGTGGGAATTCAGCGGGCATAGCGCCGATGGTAGCGGGCCGCGAAGCGCGCACCGTCGCGATTCCTGCAGCGGAGGCTCGGGCTCGGTCGATCTCGTGTGGTGCCCACGGCCACGGTCATCATTCCGAACTACAACAACGGACGCGCGAGTTCGCGTGACGGGAGTCGCGACTTTTTGGGGGCGCTTCTCGAAAATCTCGAGGCGACGCTCTGGGATGACGCGACCGATCTCGAGATCGTGATCGGAGACGATGGCTCGACCGATGACAGTCTCGCGACCGCGCGCCTCTGGGCCGCGCGGACGTGGACGCGTGGTCCCCGCGCGGGTCAGCCATTTCTGCGGCTCCTTGAGTTTTCACACTCGGGTGTGCTCTCAAAGGTCTTGAACGCGATCCACGCCGCGACCGAGAGTGAGTTCGTTTGCCGTCTCGACGGCGACATTCTCATCGACACGCCGTGTTGGGTTGCGCGTTGCGTGGAGTTGCTCGCGGCGGACCCGCGTGTGGGTGTGGTCACGGGGCTTCAAAAGCTCCCGGATGGTCGCGTGCACGCGTTCGGTGACGCCATCCTCAGTCCGCTTGGCTATCACCATCTGGGTCAAGGCGCGCGGGAAGACGAACTTCCCGAAGTTCTTGAGGTCGAGCACGCGATGGGCTGCTTCCACGCGTCGCGACGTGAGGCAATTGCGAGTGTCGGTGGATACGACGAGTCAGTTTTGCGGGGACAAACTGAAGAACTCGCGATGCGATTGAATCTCGGCGGTTGGAAAGCGCTCGCGACCACGCGTGTGGTGTTCCGGCACTTCCACGCGGAGCGTCACTGGCGTCCAAACACCGCGGATACCGGTGAAGGTCTCGCGCGGAGCCTTGCGCGATTTCGCGAGAAGTGGGGTGTCGATCGTCTCGCGCCCGATCTCGCAGAAGTTTGGCGCCGCTACCAAAACACGCCGCTCGTCGAGTGCGCCCGACTTCGTGCGCCCCATGCATGGAAACCCGAGATGTCGGGCGATCTCGCGCCGGGACAAGAGTGGCACGAATTTGCGACCAACAGCGAGTTGCAGCGTCAAGTCGCGGCGGAGTTGGCGCTCCTCCGTGAGGGCGGAGCAGGGCGGCTCGCGATCCTTGGATGTCGCAGCGGATTAACGGCGCTCCTTCGCGCACGCGAGGGCGTTGAAGTCGTGGGAATCGAGGAAAATTCCACGTCGATCGATGCTGGTCAGAGCTTTCTCGCGCGTGCATCTGTGACAAATGGTTCGATCGATCTCAAGAAAGTCGAACATTTGACTGCAACGGGCGAGGTCGATGGAGCGTTTGATGTCGTAGGCCTGCTTGACAGCATCGAGCGATGTTGGAATCCTGTAGGGCTCTTAGGGGAAACGAGGCGTCTGCTTCGAACAGGTGGGCTTCTCATTGTGAGAACCCGTGCTCGTGCAGTGACGCTTGAGGACCGCGGGGAAGCGCTGCATCCATTTGCAGCGCACGAACTACTCCAACTTGTGCGGCATGCAGGTGGCTTCTCGCCACTCGCAGCGCCAGCGTCCGACGGCATGGGACGCTGGACTTTGCTCGCACGTCGGACAGGTTCGGCGGCACATTCTGTGCACTTTGGCGCGAGTTGATCGCATTGCGCCGCAGTCGAGTCCTAGACAAATGCCTGATAGCACATCCGAAGCACCGATCTTGCAACTCTCCAAAGCCCAGCATTGGCAGGCTGTTCGCTTGCCTTTGCGCCTGCGCATTTTCGAAACAGCGCGTCGTCTTGGCGAAGCATCTGTCACCGAACTTGCGCACGCTGTTGGCCTCAACCGCACGGCGCTGTACTTCCACCTGCGCCACCTCGAGCGCGCCGGACTTCTCGTCTCCCGCGCGGGAGAGGCGACGCCTGGTCGCCGTGGCAAGCGACCTCGCTACTACCGCGCGACCGCTGCCGACATCACGTTCCCGCTCGATGGCGACGCGAAGCGAGATCTCCAGCGCGCGTCGGATTTCCTGCGCCCATGGCTCAATGAGAGCCGTGGCGTGGCGACCGACATGAAGACCGCTGGTGGTCTCTCAGCGAAGCGCATCCTTCTTCAGTGGGAGAATCTCACCGAAGATGAAGTTGCGCGCATCAAGAGTATCTGCGGCGAGGTGGAAGACATCTTCCGCCGCGCACGCAATCGCGCGAACAGCACGCGCAAGGCACCCTCGGCTTCGCACCATCTCGCGATGGTCTTCTCGGCGGTGGAAGGCCATGTGATGCCTGGTCCGGACATCAAGTTCAAGATGAAGTGATCCAAGACGCCGTAACCCTTGAGTGACGCTCGCGATGGTGAGGTCTCACACGGTTCGCGAACCATCACAACCAACGGCATCGACAAAGACAACGACAACGACAACGACGCCCGGATCTCCGGGCGTCGTTTCTTTGGTTTTCCGTGCATGCGCACTCAGCGGGCCGCAAGAAGTGGCTTGAGCCACTTGCCCGTCCAACTGCCTTTCGCGCGCGCGACTTGTTCCGGCGTACCCGTGGCCACGATCGTACCGCCGCGATCGCCGCCTTCTGGTCCTAGATCGATGATCCAGTCGGCGCACTTCACGACGTCGAGGTTGTGTTCGATCACGACGAGCGTGTGGCCTTTGTCCGCGAGACGTTCGAGGACCGACAGCAGGCGCGCGACGTCGGCGAAGTGAAGGCCCGTCGTCGGTTCGTCAAGAACGTAAAGCGTTTGCGCGTCGGTAGCGTTTCCGAGTTCCGTCGCGAGTTTCACACGTTGCGCTTCGCCGCCCGAAAGCGTGGTCGATGCTTGCCCGAGTTGGATGTAACCAAGTCCGACATCGCGCAAACACTCGAGCATGCGATGGATTTTGGGATGCGCGTCAAAGAACGTCAGCGCATCCTCGATCGTCGCATCGAGGACATCAGCGATTGTTCGCCCGCGGTAGCGAATATCGAGCGTTTCGCGTGCGTAGCGCTTGCCTTTGCAAGCCTCGCAGGCGACGAAAACGTCGGGGAGAAAGTGCATTTCGATGCGCTTCACACCTTGGCCTTGGCAGACTTCGCATCGTCCGCCTTTCACGTTGAACGAGAAACGTCCTGGCTCGTAGCCGCGGATTTTCGACTCGGGAACGAGCGACCAAATCTTGCGAATCTCGTCGAAGATTCCGGTGTAGGTCGCGGGATTCGACCGAGGTGTGCGGCCGATCGGCGATTGATCCACTTCGATCACGCGGGCGATGTCGCCGAGACCGGTCACGCGTCCGTGTGCGCCGGGCGCCGTCTTTTCGCCGAGGACGTGTTTCTTCGCCGCTTGGAGCAAGATGTCGTTGACGAGCGTGGACTTGCCGGAGCCGGAAACGCCGGTCACACACACGAGGCCGCCGAGCGGGAACGCAACATCGATGGCTTGAAGATTGTTCTCCTTCGCGCCCTTGACCACGATCGCACGCTCTTCCGAGAGTTTGCGACGTTTCTTCGGCGTTTCGATTTTCTTGCGGCCGGACAAGTACTCGCCGGTCAAGCTCGTTGGATGCGCCGCGATGCCAGCGAGATCGCCTTCAGCGACCAGCGTTCCGCCGTGCCGACCGGGGCCCGGTCCGATGTCGACGATCCAATCCGCCGAGCGCATCATGTCTTCGTCGTGCTCGACCACGATCACGGTGTTACCGATGTCCGAGAGTCGGCGAAGCGTTGCGATGAGTCGATCGTTGTCGCGCTGGTGAAGTCCGATGGTGGGCTCATCGAGCACGTAGCAAACGCCGACGAGCCCCGAGCCAACTTGCGTTGCCAATCGAATGCGCTGAGCTTCGCCGCCCGAGAGCGTGGAACTCGTACGGTCGAGCGAGAGGTACTCAAGTCCGACCGACGCGAGGAACCCGAGTCGCGCCTCGATCTCTTTCAAAATCGGTGCTGCGATCTGTCGCTCTTCTTTCGAGAGTTCAAGCGACTGCGCGGCCGCGAGCGCGCGCGAAACCGTCATCGCAGCAAGATCCGCAATCGACAGCGACATGGTGCCGCTCTTCACTTTGACTGCGAGCGCTTCGGTCCGCAGTCGTCGCCCCATGCAGGTTGGGCAGGGCTTCTGGCTCATGAACGCCATCAGTCGTTCGCGCACGGCTTCGCTCTCGGTATCTGTCGAGCGACGCTTCAAATGCGGCAAAACGCCTTCCCATTCGAAGTCGAGCGAAACACCCGGTGCGTCGCTTCCCCACATCAGCGCTTGACGAATCTTCGCTGGCAATTTCTCGTACGGCGTGTCGATGTCGATCTTTGCATGAACGCCGAAACTTCGCAGCGCACGCGCGTAGTAGATGTTCATGCGCCGACCATTCTTCCTCCACGGAAGAATCGCTTCGCGCAGCGATTTCGACATGTCTGGGACGCAAAGTTCTTCGTCGAACTCGTTCACCGTTCCGAGGCCCGCGCAGGAAGAGCACGCACCTTGCGGCGAATTGAAGCTGAAGAGACGCGGCTCAAGTTCTTCGAGGGAGCATTGCGGGTGATCGGGGCATGAGAACTTTTCGCTGAAGCGATGCTCTGACCAACCGTCCTTCGCGGTGGAGTCTTCGATCAACACCGTGAGTGATCCATCCGCGAGTTTCAGCGCCGTTTCGACGCTCTCGGCGAGTCGCTGTCGAGAACTCTCATCGAGCCCGATACGGTCGACGACCGCATCAATGTCGTTCATCTCATAGCGGCCGAAACCCAGTGGATTCTCGCCGCCATCTTTGAGAACCTCGCGCAAGTCCACGATCTTGCCGTTCGCGCGCGCGCGCACGAGACCTTGCTTTTGAAGACCTTCGAGCACTTCGCGGTGGAAGCCCTTCTTTGCGCGCACGACTGGTGCGCAGAGCATCGCACGCTTGTTCATGAACCGCGCCAACAGCGCGTCGACGATTTGGCTTGCGCTCGTTGCACGAATCTCTTTCCCACACACATGTGCCGTTTTCGTCTTGCCTTTGCCGCGCTCTTCGACATGCCAGCAGGTCGGCGTGCCGCAGCGCGCGAAGAGTAAGCGCAGGTAATCCCAGATCTCCGTGGTCGTGGCGACAATCGATCGCGGGCTGTGGCCGCCGGAGCGTTGCTCAATAGCGAGGGTGGGGGGCAGGCCCTCAATCGCCTCGACGTTCGGCTTCTGCATCTGGTCAAGGAACTGCCGCGCATACGCGGAGAGGGACTCCATGTACTTGCGTTGGCCTTCCGCGAAGATCGTGTCGAACGCGAGGGAGCTCTTGCCCGAACCCGAGACGCCGGTGATGACCACCAGTTTGTCGCGCGGGATCTCAACCGAGAGGTCTTTCAGGTTGTGCTCGCGTGCGCCGCGAACGCGGATGAACTTCTCGGGCGTTGCCATAGGGCGGCGATGATAGGGCTGAGGGGGTCAAACGGCGGTGAAGTGGCGTTTGAGGTGCGAATTCGCGGTTGCGACGGTTGTTTCGCGGGTGCGAAGATGCGAATCTGAGGAATCGTCGCGCTTTTTGCGACGTCTTCGTCACTTGAGCCGAAGAGTTCAGCAGAGATTTGTTTCTCGTTCGATTCGAACTCCTGTTTCGTACCCCTTTTCACATTCTTGTGACGCCCGCCACCGCGCCAGTCTCCAACCCGACTCGTTCGACCGCTGATGGTCGAGCCGACGCCGTGGTGCCGACGCAACCGGTGACGATGGTGGTCTCTGCGGTCGCCGCTGCGGGATCAAAGCCGACCGACGCGGGCCAGTCGCTTGCGATGCAGGTGCCGGCTGGTACGACGGAAGTCGCCTGTGCAAGCTTTGCGACGTCGCATTGGCCGAATCTGAAGGCCGACAAGCCGAATCCGGGATCTGACGACTGGCGCGCTCTGCAAGGGCGCGCCTTTTCGTTGCGCCTGCGCGGACCACACGGCCAGATCGGCGCGTGAGGTTCTCTGCCGAGCGGTCTACCTTCGCTTCTTTCCTCGCCCTGCGCGTGTGCCGGGCATGCCGGCTTTGCTCGGCTGACGTTCACCATCCGAACTCGACTTCGATCCACTCTTCTTTCCCGCGCGTGCGTCTGCGGGCAGCGACTTCAACTTGTTGATTTCGTCGCGCAAGCGCGCAGCCTTCTCAAACTCGAGTCGCTCCGCAGCCGCGAGCATTTCGGTCTGCATTTCACCGATGAGTGCTTCGCGATCGAAGGCATCGTCATCCTCTTCTTCAATCCCCGCGGCACGCTTCGCCGTGCGGTGCGCCGCGAGTTCGAGTTCGATGCCACGTCGAATCGCTTTCTCGATCGTCTTCGGAACGATGCCATGCTCCGCGTTGTAGGCGAGTTGCTTCCGACGTCGACGCTCGACCTCGTCGATTGCCTTCTGCATCTCAACGGTGATTTCATCGGCGTAGAGCAAGGCGAGCGAATTCGCGTTACGCGCAGCGCGCCCCATCGTCTGGATGAGACTCGACTGACTGCGGAGGAAGCCCTGTTTATCCGCATCGAGAATGCAGACGAGACTCACTTCGGGAAGATCAAGGCCTTCGCGCAGGAGATTGACTCCAACGAGAACATCGAACGCGCCTTCGCGGAGGTCGCGCAAGAGTTCAAGCCGCTCGAGCGTTTCGATTTCACTGTGCAAGTATCGAACACGCATGCCCTCTTTGTGGAGGTACGCGGTGAGATCCTCGCAGAGCCGTTTGGTGAGCGCGGTGACGAGCGTGCGCTCGCCCTTCTCCGCGCGAAGTCGCGCTTCCTTGAGAAGATCCGGCACTTGCGTACGCGCAGGTCGCACTTCGATGGGCGGATCGACAAGCCCCGTTGGTCGGATCACTTGCTCGGCGATGAAACCTTGTGCTTGCTCGAACTCCCATGGGCCAGGCGTCGCGCTCACGTGGATGACTTGCGGAATCAACTCGCCAAACTCTTCGAATTTGAGCGGACGATTGTCAAGGGCGCTCGGCAAACGAAATCCGTGATCGACGAGCGTTTGCTTGCGCGCGCGATCACCGAAGTACATCCCGCGAATCTGCGGAATCGTGACGTGCGACTCATCGATGATGACGAGCCAATCATCGGTGCCAGCGGCGTTCGGTGCTTCACGGAAATAGTCGAGAAGCGTCCACGCGCGCGCGCCCGACGGCCGGCCGTCAAAGTGGCGCGAGTAGTTTTCGATCCCGTTGCAGAAGCCCGTTTCTTCAAGCAGTTCGAGATCGTGCCGTGTGCGCGCAAGGAGTCGCTGTGCCTCGAGCAGTTTGCCCTCGCCGCGCAGCTCCGCAACGCGCGCGTCAAGTTCCGCACGAATCGACGCGATCGCAACCTGCTTCTGTTCGTCTGGCATCACGTAGTGCACAGCAGGGAAAATAAAGGTCTTTTGTTCTTCCGCGAGCAGTTCACCTGTCGTCGGATCAAACAACTGGATCGCATCGACTTCATCACCGAAGAGATCGATGCGAATCGCGTACTGCTCGTACGCGGGATAGACCTCGATCACGTCGCCGCGCACGCGAAAGTTTCCGCGCGCAGGTGCCATCTCATTACGGGCGTATTGCATCGCGTTGAGCCCGAGCAAAAACTGACGTCGATCAAGCCGCATGCCGCGTTCGACGAACATCGTTTTGTTGCGGTACTCGCTCGGGCTTCCGAGGCCGTACAAACAAGAAACACTTGCAACCACAATCACATCGCGTCGCGAGAGCAGATGGCTCGTCGCGGCGAGACGCAGGCGGTCGAGATCGGCGTTGCGCGAAGCATCTTTCTCGATGTAGATGTCCCGCTGCGGGATGTACGCCTCGGGCTGGTAGTAGTCGTAGTAACTGACGAAGTAACTCACC
>JBEIJG010000038.1:0-13176 GCA_040380385.1 Phycisphaeraceae bacterium
CAACTTGCGCGTCAACTTGCGCGTCAACTTGTTCGTCGCGTTGCTTGATGATTTCCTCAGCAGAGCGCACCTCGTGTTCGAGTTGCTCAACGCGCCGCTCGGCATCTTGCCAGCGATAGGTCGCGTACGCGAGGCCGAGCATTGATGCGCCGAGCGCGATCAGGAGGAGCATCACCGACCACGGAGTTTTGTGGAGGCCCCCCCAAATCGTGCCGCCCCTCATGACTCGTCGCGCGCGCAGCAAGACTCGTCGCGCACGTATGAAGGGCGTGACCGGCTGAGCATGCGTACTGCGACCGTCGCGCAGCCGACGGAGATCCTCGATGAGCTCATTCGCCGACTGATAGCGGTCAGCAGGTTCCTTCTCGAGCAACTTCGCAACGACCGACTCTACACCGCCGGCGAACGCTGGATCAACGCGGCCGAGCGGCGCAGGCACCACGCGTCGGATCGTGTCTGCCGACGCGGGAATCGAACCTCGATCGATCGCGTAGGGAAGCTCTCCCGCGAGACACTCATAGAGCATCACGCCGATCGAGTAGAGATCGCTCCGCTGTTCGACGGAACGCGTCCCCTCGAACTGCTCCGGACTCATGTAAGGAACCGTACCCACAAGGTGATTCGTGGCGAGACCGTTTGGAAGTGATTGTGTCGGAGTCTCGAAGCGTGTGTCGTCAACCGCCGATGCCACATGATCAGGAAGCACGCCCGAAACGCCGAAATCGAGCACTTTCGCGCGCCCATCGCTTCGGACGAGGATGTTCGCGGGCTTGAGGTCCCGATGGACGACACCGTGCGCGTGCGCGTAGCCAACCGCGAGAGCGATCTGCTCGAACACGTCGATCACTGCCGAGATGAAGTCACCCGAAGCTGCATCGCCCGAAGCCACATCACCCGATGCTGCATGCGATGAAGACGCTTCGCCACGCGCAGGTGCTCGAACGCCCTCGTTCCGCGCACGCTGCGCGCGAGCCCACTCGACGAGCATCACTCCGTCGACGTATTCAAGTACGAAGTACGGCCGCGCTGGAACCGTGCGGGAATCCTGACCCGCCTCATACACACGGGCAATATTCGGGTGGTCGAGCCGCCCGAGCAAACGAACCTCCCGCCGAAAGCGCGCGAGTGCACGCGCATCCCATGCGCCGCTGCCAAGCACTTTCAGCGCGACGACTCGGTCGGTCTCTGGTTGCCGCGCCTTGAGTACGACGCTGCTCGCCCCGGAACCGATGATGCCGATCACGTTGTAGTTGCCGATCTGCTCCGGCAGCTCCAACTCGACCGAGCTTGGTTCCTCTTCAAGAACGGCGGCAATGTCGATGAGTGGCTCTACTCCGACCGTTCCCTCACGATCAAGCGCAACCATCGACGAGAGTTCGTCGCGAAGTGCCGCGTCGGTGATGCCCGCAAGGAATCGCTCGAGTTCCGGACGCGGGAGGTCGCGCGCACGATCGAAGAGTTCAGAGAGCAACTTGAAGCGCTGCGCATCGTCCATGGTGTTGAAGCTGGATTGGAGTGCCCGCACCGACTAGAAGAAACAAATCAGCGCAGTGAAGCCTCAGCCGCGCGCGTCCGAACCTTTGATTTCTTTCGCAAGCCATGCCTTCGCCATCCGCCAATCACCCTCGACCGTTGAGAGCGAAACCCCGAGGACGGTTGCGATCTCCTCGTGGCTCAGCCCGCCGAAGATCTTGGCCTCGACCACGCGCGCCTTGCGCTCGTCGAGCTTCTCGAGTTTCCGAAGCCCCTCGTCGATCGCGAGTACATCGACCTGTGCGACGCCAAAGTCGGGTGCAGCCATGCCTGGATCGATCGGAATCCCCCGTGATCCGCCGCCCCGCTTCTCCGCGTTCTTCGATTCCGCGTGATTGATCAGCACCTGCCGCATGGCCGTCGCCGCGACCGCCATGAAGTGCGACCGACTCGCGAATGCATCCGAATTCGATTTCGCAATCTTGAGGAAGGCTTCGTTGACGAGTGCGGTCGGCTGCAGCGTGTGCGAAGAGCGCTGTTGGCGCATGTAACTCGCGGCCAGTGCGCGAAGTTCGCCGTAGACGAGTTCAACCAACTGCGGCGAAAGCGGCGTTGATCCAGAATTGGGGGCGGACGAAGCCATACGGCAATGCTACCGAACAAGCCCGTTCGCACCAAATGCGCGAAAAACGGGGGAGACCAGCGGCAATCGCACGTGGTCACGACCACGCAGGCGCACGCAAACCCACGCACACACCCCCACGCGAACAAATCCACGCGAACAAATCCACGCGAACAAATCCACGCGAACACCACTCGCGACGCTCAACTGAAGGCACTCAACGCGCGGGCAACACGATGCCGCGGCATTCACCGAAGCCAATCCTCGGGCGGCCTGGCGCCGAGCACGATCCGCGCATGATGACTTCGTCGCCATCTTGGAGGAACTTCCGCTCGCTGCCGTCGCCGAGCGTGATTGGCTCGGTGCCGCGCCAAGTGCGCTCGAGGAGACAGCCGCGCGAGTCTTTCGTCGTGCCCGAGACCGTGCCCGAGGCAAGGAGGTCGCCAACTTCCATGTTGCAACCGTTCGATGCGTGATGCGCGAGCATCTGAGCGGGTGTCCAGAACATGTCGCGGAAACTCCCACGCGAAACGAGCGTCGGCGCCATGCCCTTCTCGCGCATCGCCGCGCTCGCGATCAACACTTCAAGCGTGATGTCGAGGTTTGTGCCCGCGGGATCGGTGAGATACGGCAGCGTCTGCGGATCTTCGGCGCTGCGCGGCGGACCGGGCACGCGGAACGGTTCGAGCGCATCGCGGACGACGACCCACGGCGACACGGTCGTCGCGAAGTTCTTCGCCAAGAACGGACCGAGCGGCTGGTATTCCCACTTTTGAATATCGCGCGCCGACCAATCGTTCACGAGCGCGAAGCCGAAGATGCGATTCCACGCATCCGAGACGGGAATCGTCGTACCGAGTTCATTCGCACGACCGACGAAGAAGCCGACCTCGAGTTCGTAGTCCATCAATTTCGATGGACCGAAGGTCGGAGGACCTTCGTCACTCGAGACCGTTTGCCCATGCGGCCGAACGATCGAGGTACCGCTCGCCACAAGCGAACTCGCACGACCGTGGTAACCGATTGGAACGTGCTTCCAGTTTGGCAAAAGCGGATTCGTTGGCCGGAACATCGAGCCGACGTTCGTCGCGTGATGGAGCGACGCGTAGAAATCGGTGTAATCACCAACGACAAATGGCACCGATGGTTCGCACTCCGCCGCGGGACGAAGCAAGCGCTCGACCTTTGCGCGCGCGGGTGAACCGTGCGCGAGCAACGCCGCGATGTTGTGGCGCAGCATCGTTTGCTGCGCAGCATCGAGTTCAGCGATGCCGTTCAACCAACCAACGTCCATTGCCATGAGGAATTCATCGCTTGACGCGAGTTTTTTCACGAAGAGATCGGCGTCGAGTGCGTCGCGCAGGCAAAGCACGCGATCGCCGATGCGGACCGCGGGGCCGTCGTCGACGACGCCGTACGGAAGATTCTGGATCGGAAAGTCGCCCGACGCGTCGTTGGCGGATTCAACCCACGAACGGAGCGCTGGATCTTCGGGCGAAACAAGTCGAGTATCGCGTGATTCACCTGCACTCACGAGGTTGCCTCCTCTTCACTTTCTGACATGTCACCTTCCGGAAGAAGTCCGAGCCCGCGCAGATCAGCGAGCGGTTCTTCAAACGAGCATGAACCGAAACTGTGCGCGAAGCGCTCGCGGGCTTCTGCGATTTCATCGAACTTCAGGAAGCGCTTACGCCATGCGAGGCCAGTCGGTCCAAACTCGAATTGCCGCGCGTTCTCTTCAACGAGGATCGACTCGATCTCCTTCTCAGACATCGACTCGTCTTGCCAGAGCAAACATCCCGCGACAAAGACATTGAGGAAGCCAAACTGCATGCAGCCGACGTCGGTTGCCATGTGACGACACGGATGATGGAGCCCCGCGGTCGCTTTGAATGGGACTTCAGCCGCGCGGCAGATCTTGAGGAAACGCGCGACTTCTTCCGGCGTTGGGTGCGCGTCAGCGGTCACGCCGCCCGTGCGAATCTTGGCGCCGGTATCGAGCGACGCCATCGTGGTCACGAGGCCGCGGATGTCGCCCTGTACAGGGATTTCGAAGTACGCAAAGATGTCGTCGGGGACATACTCAAGCGCGCGGTCGATTTCGCGGGGCGAGGTTGCTTTCGTTTCGATCGTGTCGATCGCGGCGCGGCCGTGGATTCGGCTGAACTCGCGGTCTTCCATGCGCGCGTTGAAACGCTCGATGCGCTCGAGGTCGTCGACGATCTGCCGATCGGACGCGGGCGCGACAAGCACCGAGAGCGGCCATGGCTCGTCGCCTTCGATGTCCGCGGTTTTGGGGAGCAGCGGATCCGCTGCATCGACGAACTGCGGGAACTGCGTGACGGGCACGATAAGGCGCGCGAGCATCCACGACTCGCCGGAGCGGCGGTAGCGGGCGTAGTTCGCGGCGGTCGTTGGCATGTCGAGCTTCGCGGGCGGGAAGAGCCCTGCGTAGTCGAGAACGGAATCGAGAAGGAGTCGAACGGCGTGCATAGTGGTTCCGACTCTGGCGGCTCGCCGCGTCGGGTGGGCGATTATGCCCGATCTCCGGCGCAGGCGTTGGAGGCTCGATGCGTGCCGCCACGCGCGAGGCGGGGAACGCTGGCGGGCGTTATTGTGCTTTCGGCGACGGTGGCCGTCGTCAATTGCAGACTGGCTGACGTCCTTTCTCGTTGCCGCTCACCCCTGCTCCAACGCTATGAACTGCCTCTCAAACATCCTGCCGCTGCGATCCACGCTCTCGATGTCGATCTCCATGCATGTCTCGTGCAATGTCGTTCAGTCTGCGGCGGCGATCGCGCTCGCGAGCGTCCTCCTCGTGACAGGCGTCGGTTGTGCGACGAATCCCGCGTCGCCGACGGGTGCTTCCGCCATGACGAACTCCGATCATCCGCAGATTGAAGTCGCGGGTTGGCTACACGATCGCGACCGCATCGTTGCGATTGAAGAAGGCGTCGTGCAAGGCGACATGAAGCGCATCGCGGTCGATCTGATCGGTGATCCGGAGCGAAGTCGGAAGTTTGGTTACCGCTTTGAGTGGTTCGACGCGGCGGGCATGCCGACGGGGCCAGCGAACACGGCGGTCACGGTGGTTCGCCTGCGCGCGAAGGAGCGCATGACGCTCACCTCGATCGCGCCGACCGCAGCTTCCGTGCGTTGGAAACTAACGTTTGAGAATGCGCCGGAGTGAACGCCAGAAGTAGGCGCCCGAAGTAGGCGCACGAAGTAGGCGCACGAAGTAGGCGCCCGAAGTAGGCGCACGAAGTAGGCGCACGAAGCAGGCGCACGAAGCAGGCGCACGAAGCAGGCGCGAGCGCGTTCAGCGAGCGCGATCAACTGGCCGATGCGTTGGCTTCTGAAGTCGCGGCCGCGCTCGGAACCGACGTACTTGATTCAGTAACGCCATTCGACGTTGGGCTTCCGCCATCAGTGGTTTCGCCGCTCTTGCCTGAAGAACTCTTCGACGGATCGCGAATTCCTTCGGGGAGCGGTTGCGCGGCCTTGTCGGCGATCCAACGCGCAATTGGGAACGGCAGCGGATGCTCCTTCGCGAGTTCCGCCATCACGCCGAAGGCCGCAGCCGCGTCCTGCTTCGCCGCGACCTCATCGAGTGCTGCAAGCCAACGCGTCTTGAGCGCGTCGTCGAGCGACGCTTCCCACGCACAATACTCGGCGAGCGGCTCACCCTCGAGGATCACCGCGCCGAAGATCGATTCCTGCCGTTGCGTCGGCAACGCCCACATCGCGTAGTACGGCGGGTTGTAGGGCGCGTAGCGATACTTCGCCTCGTAGAAACCACCTTTGAACTCCACGCGGCGCGTCGTTGCGTTCCAAACGCCGTTCGTGAAGAACGGCTCCGCGCCTGTGTCGAGAATGACCTCCGCGTCGGTGACTTTGGGGCGCTCCATCGTGCGGAAACCGAAGGGCGGTGGCAACTCGAAGTCCCACTTCCCTTGACGAATCGCTTCCTTCGTTTGCTCGTTGATCGCGGGAGACGCGAGGATGAGGTCGCGGTATTCGCGCGAAAGTTTCGTCCAAAGCACGAACTCAATCGCGATCGGCACGAAGTCCTTCAACTTCATGTCTTTCTTGCTCGGGTCAAATCGCGAGACGAGTCGCGCGACTGCGGGCGAGAAGACTTTGTCGGTGACCCACGTGCGCTCACGGCCAGAGACGTTTCCGTTGATTGCGAGCGTTTGCGCGGCGGCGAGTTCGTCCGGTGTGAGCCAACCACGCTCGGCGAAGTGGATGATGAGCGGTTCGAAGAGCGAAAGTCGAAATGTCTCGTCGGTTGTTCGCGCGGAGAAATCATCGGCGTTGCGCGGCATCGCGCCGATGCGCTGTGCCTGCGAGGCGGCCTGCATGCCGGAGTACATGAGGTACGTGTCGGCGGCGAAGGGAATCATTTCGGAGTTCCACCAACGCGCGAATTCGCTGCGCGCGGGTTCCTCCTTGATCTTCCGCAACTCGATGAATCGACCGAAGAGTTGCATCCAGAGAATGCCGCCCTCGACGCGCTCGCGCAGGCTGGTCCACTCTTCACGCTGATCTGCGAACTGTTCGTAGTAGAGACGGGCACTTCCGAGCGCACTGTCGACTCGACCGATCGCGCCGCGATTTCCGATCTCGGACGGCATGGCACTGTCGGCGAAACTTCCGAAAAACTTGCGGCCGAGTTCTTGATCGGCTTCGCCCTCGGATCCATAGGCCGCTGCGGCTTGCGCGAGCGACTTCTCGTCGGTCGCGTTCGTCGCAAACGTGCGCTCCGCGGTCTCGCCGCTCGCGGAGATCTCGACTTTCACTTTACGATTCTGACAGCCGATGCCGAGGAACGCGCTCGAGAGCAACAACACGATGCACAACACGTGCGCAATCTGCGCTGGGGCTTCAAACATGCGAGCGAAGTTGGCAAGATCACGCGAACGACTCATGTTGACATCCTACCTGCGACGACGCGCCTGCCCATTGCTGGAGAGACGAAAGTCTTCGATGAAGACTTGATCCCTACCGCCGCGTGCGTGTTCACGGCGATCAGACTCCGCTCGACCTGCGTCGGCCTGAGTTCGACGCGAGATTGCCGCCACCGCCCTCCCCGTCGAACCGTTACCCTTTGCGACCCAGTCGAGGAACTCTCCGACTCAGCCCAGTCTCTGCCGGAGCAGTTCGAGGGGCGATGTGGCGGCATCGTTATCTTTCAAACGCCCCTGCGAAATGCATCGTGCACGTTCGACTGCATTCGCACGTTTCGCGACTGCATTTTCGGAATGACTCATCGGTAGTCGTGATTGAGCCCCTCGTGACGAACTCCCCCGCCTCCAATCCTCTTCCTCACGACCCGTTCAGCGCGATGCGCGAGCCGAACTATCGGTTTTTCGCATTTGCGTTCGTCGCGTCGAGTATGGGATTGCAGATGCTCTCGACCGCGATCGGCTGGGAGGTCTACGAGCGAACCGGCGACGAACTGCTGCTTGGTTTGATGGGCCTTGCACGCGCGCTGCCCGTCATCGCGCTGACCCTTCCCGCGGGAACGCTCGTCGACCGTGGCAATCGAAAGTCGATTCTCTCGATCACGCAGATCGGTTTCGGGCTGGTCGCGCTCTCGCTCGCCTTTGCAAGCCATGCCTCCGCGCCGATTTGGGTGTTCTTCCTTCTGCTTCTCGCCTCCGGTTGCGTGCGAAGTTTCAACGCGCCCTCGCGTGGAGCACTCCTTCCCTCGCTTCTTCCGCCGGAGCGCTTCGAGAACGCAATCGCTTGGCAGTCGGGGTTCTTTCAGTTTGCGGCGGTCGCGGGGCCGCTCCTCGCGGGCTGGATCATTGCCAAGATCGGTGGCGCGTGGCTTGTGTACGCGATCACCGCGGTGCTCTGCATCGGTGCTGGCATCGCAGCGATTTTCTTGAAGCCGCGCCCCGTGCAGCGAACTTCCGCGCCGCCGCGTCTGCGCGACATGTTTCATGGTGCCGAACACATTTGGCGCGAGAAGACCATTCTTGGCGCGCTGACGCTCGATCTCCTCGCAGTGCTCTTCGGCGGAGCGACCGCGCTGCTCCCCGTTTACGCGAAGGAGATTCTCCACTGTGGCCCCGAAGGCCTCGGCGCGCTTCGCGCCGCGCCCTACGTGGGCGCATTCTTGATGGCGATCTGGCTCGCCGCGCGACCGAGTTTCCGACACGCAGGGCGCGCGCTTCTTTGGAGCGTCGTCGTCTTTGGCGTCTGCATGATCGTCTTTGGCCTCAGCACCTCGCTCTGGCTTTCGATGGCGGTCCTCGCGATCAGCGGCGCTGCAGACAACATTTCGGTCGTCATTCGGCACATGTTGGTCCAAACACGCACGCCCGATGAACTGCGCGGCCGGACGTCGGCTGTGAATTCGGTGTTCATCGAGTGTTCGAACGAAGTCGGCGCGTTTGAGTCGGGCTTGGTCGCGCGTCTCGTCGGACCAGTCTTCTCCGTGGTGAGCGGCGGCATCGGCACGATCGCGGTTGTGGCGTTTGTCGCATTCGCGTTCCCCGACCTTCGTCGCATGCAACGACTGCAGGAGACAAAGGAAGACGTTCGCCGCGCCGAAGTCGAGGAAGAAGAGCATCGTCGGCTTGGCACCGAGGGATAGCGACGCTACGCAGTTGCCCTCGCGACGAACTCGAGACGGAACGCGCCGAACACGCGACGGCACGCGACGTGCACGATCACTCGCGCGAGTTGGCAGACGTTTTCGACGCACTTGCAACCGGCGCAACTTGCACCGTTGGATCCGCGCCAATCACTTGCGACGGCTTCTCTTGGAGAAGCGGACGATCCGTTCCGCGCACTCCACCACACCCCGCCAACGAACACCCAACAACCAACAAACACCCAAAAATCACGAGTGCGAGACCGAAGCTGTAGGTCCCACTTCGAGAGAGGCGATGAACCGTCCGCACGTCTTGAGAGCCGCCAACGGTTTGGTCGCCCGCCGGTACCGCCCTGCCGAGCGCATGTCGCATGGACGGCTCAATCGCCGTCATCACGTTCGTGCCAGTGCCGCATGCACCGATTGTTGTGTCGTTCGCCATAGCTTTAGCGTACCGAAGAACTCGCACCTCAGCGGCGACCTCGCCTCGTAGAGTCAAACGGAGTCGAGCCAACCCCAGTCGAGTCAACCCCAGTCGAGTCAACCCCAGTCGAGCCAACCGTAATAGAGACCGCTGTCGCAGAGCCAACGTAGTTACTGCGGCGCGTGCGTATGTCGCGTGATATCACGGGCGTCGGTGACAAGGAGATGCACGACTCCATGACGCCGCTCGACTTTGCCGCGGACACAAATGGCCGCAGCGTGACGCACGGCCTTGCGTAGACGTTCGTAGACCTGAGGTCGGAAGATCAGATTGGCAATCCCCGATTCATCTTCAACCGTCATGAAGACGATGCCTTTCGCCGTCGACGGACGCTGGCGAAGCAGGACAAGGCCCGCCACGGTGATTCGACGCCCTGCGGGAGTTCGGCGTTCATCTCGAAGAAATCCGCACGGCAGCACGCGCGCACGCTGCAGCCGCTCGCGGAGGCATGCGATCGGGTGACGTTTCAGCGAGACGCCTGTTGACTCCAGATCCTGCGCGATCGCCGAGAGTTCATGGACCGACGGAAGATTCGGTTCGTGTTCGTCGGGCTGCGGAATCGCAATACGCGAGGACGCAGGAATAGATTCCTCGTGAGGAATATCGCTCCCCTCGCCGATGCGCTCTTTGACGTCACTCGAAGCATCATTGTTTGAAACATCGCGTGACGTATCGCGTGGAATATCGCGTGGGTAATCGCTTGGGGTATCGCGTGGGGTATCGCGTGGGGTATCGCGTGGGGTATCGCGTGGGGTATTCCAAAGATTTGGCGCCGGACGACCATCTGCGTCTCGAGCCCGATCACGCAACGCGAGGATCTGCCACATCGCTTGCTGCCGATCAAGTCCCATCGATGTAAACGCATCCGCTGCCGCGAGTTTGCGCAGGGTTGCGCGTCCGATGTTCGCGGCATCGGCGAGATCGGCGATACGCCGAAACGGCCCCGCGCGCGCAACCGCTGCAACGATGCGCTGCGCTTCATCGACTTCGAGCCCGCGCACCATCCGAAGTCCAAGCCTGACCGCTGGCTGGGATGGAACATCAAATGACACATCGCTCGACGGGTACGCTGCATGATCTTTCTCTGACGGAGGGCAGAGCGGTTCGGCCAGCCGAGAGAGACTTGATGCGCTATCTACCTTTGCCGCGCTCTTCTCAAACATTGTTGATGGAAGCGCGCTGCGCCCACGCCCGTGCGCGCGAACAAACCCGATTGCATCTTCGGCGTCCACGTCCCGCATCTCTCGCGGAATGTCGTTGCTCGCCATGACTTCCCAGCGTTGCACTCGGACGGATGTGCTAGGGGCTTCAACAAACGGTTGATGCTCATGTTGCTCGCCAAGACCACCCCAACGGAAGCGTTCCAGTAGATAGATCGACGGCTTTGCACGCATCATGTCGTCAGGCGCCGCGTTCGCGTCTCCATCACGCGAATACGCAACACGTTTCTTCTCATCTTGCCCCTGATATTGCCCCTGATATTGCCCTTCATGTTGAGCCTCGAGCATCGCCCCAACTCCTGCGTCGATACGAAATGTTGAACGCGCGGAGGATTTAGAGGCCGTGTCTTGTGCGGAATACGACATCGACGACGCCGCAGAGGATGCTGTTGAAGGGGAACTCCAAGCGAACTGCGTCTGCACCTCGCATGAGGTACGGCGACACTCCTCAGCAAGGAGTGAGACAACGTCCGACCCACGCTCAAGCGTGGAATCCCAACGCGAACAGTGGATATCAACTCCGCGGACCGCGATTCCATGCTCCTGTGCATCACGCACGATCTGCGCTGGCGCATAGAAACCCATCGGTTGGCTGTTCAGAAGCGCTGCCGCAAACGCCGCAGGATGATGACGCTTCAACCATGCGCTGGCATATACCAAGAGCGCAAAACTCGCCGCATGCGACTCGGGGAATCCATACCCCGAAAACCCTTTGATCTGCTCAAACACTTGCTTCGCGAATGCGCGTGAGTATCCACGGGAAACCATCCCCTGCTCAAGCGCTTCGCCGAAGCGCGCAATCTGATTTCCACTGCGCTTCCATGCAGCGATCGCACGTCGGAGTTCATCTGCTTGCCCCGGAGTGAATCCTGCCGCAACGACCGCGAGCGACATCGCTTGCTCTTGAAAAAGTGGCACCCCAAGCGTCTTCCCAAGAACGTTGCGAATTGCTTCATCTGGATATCTGATGGGCTCTTCACCATTTCGACGGCGTAGATACGGATGCACCATGTCACCTTGGATGGGACCTGGACGCACGATGGCGACTTCGATCACGAGGTCGTAGAACGAACGCGGCTTGAGCCGTGGCAACATCGACATTTGTGCGCGCGATTCGATTTGAAAGACGCCAACCGTATCTGCCTTACAAATCATGTCGTAGGTCGAACGATCTTCTGCCGGAATCGCATGGAAGCGCAGTGTTTCAGGCGGCATCGTCAAAGCAGTCGCAGGCCCCGATGTACAGTTCTGTGGAGATCCGACTTTCTGCAAAGTGAACGCCGGCATGTTGGATTGTCGAAGATCGGCGCGTGGGCGCGGCGCATCTATGGCGACCTTGGGATCGGCACCCGCTGCGAGCGCGGCGCGATCGCCATTGACAAGATCAATCGCCTTTCGAACCGCCGTCAACATGCCAAGCGAGAGGATGTCAATTTTGAGCATACCGAGTGCTTCGATGTCATCCTTGTCCCACTCCAGAATGGTGCGATCCTCCATTGCCGCATTCTCGATCGGCACCATCTCTGCAAGCGGCCCACGCGAAATGACAAAGCCTCCGACATGTTGCGAGCGATGGCGCGGAAAACCTTGGATTTCGCCGACAAGTCGAACAAAGTGCTGCGTGATCGGTGCCGAAGGATCAAGCCCCGCTTCACGCAGTTGTGCCGCGACTTCAGAATGCCGAGTTTCCTGAGGAGCGGATGTACGCGCACCACCGCCTGCGTCACGTTCTGATGCAAATCCCTCCTCCCGACTTCCAAGCCCACCGCCCGACCAACGATCGATTCCAGCGGCAAGCTTGGAGATGACATCATCAGCAAGCCCGAGTGCCTTGCCTACATCACGAACAGCACTCCTACCTCGGTAACTGATGACTTCCGAGACGAGCGCGGCGCGATGTCGCCCGTACTTTCGATAAATGTGCTGGATGACTTCCTCCCGGCGCTCGTGCTCGAAATCGATATCGATATCAGGCGGTTCATTCCGCTCGCGACTCACAAAGCGTTCGAAGAGCACATCGATTCGATCAGGATCGACGGCCGTCACTCCGAGCGCGAAGCAGACGGCACTGTTGGCCGCAGCACCACGCCCCTGACAGAGAATGCCCCGACTGCGCGCGAAGGCGACGATGTCGTGCACTGTGAGAAAGTATGGCGCGTAACGCAGGTCATCAATGATGGCGAACTCGTGCTCAAACTGACGTGCAACTTTCGGTGGAACACCGCGCGGATAGCGTTCGCGCGCACCTTTCCAGACGAGCTCGCGCAAGTAGTGCATCGGGGTCACCCCTGCTGGAACGACCTCGTCTGGATACTCATATCGCAGCTGGTCGAGCGAGAACGCTGACGCTCTTTCAAGAAAGCGATATGCCGTCTCGACCGCTTCAGGTTTATCCGCAAATCGCAGGAGCATCTCGCGCGGACTCTTCAACCGCCTTTCAGCATTGCGTGAGAGGCGCGCACCTATCTGCTGCACACTTTTTCCATGCCGAATCGCGCAGAGTGTGTCGAGCAACGAACGTCGCGCTGCATCATGCATACGAACATCGCCGGTCGCTACAACAGGAACTTCAAGCGCGTCCGCGAGAAGGCATGCACGCTCTGCGGCAAGAACACTTTCTGGATCGTCAGATCGGCGGAGCGCGACCGCAAGCCGATCTGGCATAAGACGCACCAACCCCTCCGCTGCCTCGAGAAATCGTTGCGACGGAAGCTGAGGCGAGATCAGAACACCGAGCAAACCTTTGCCACCAGGGTGATCCGCAAGCAAC
>JBEIJG010000039.1:0-13163 GCA_040380385.1 Phycisphaeraceae bacterium
GACCGCAACCGCAGCGACACGCCATCGTCATCCCAAACCTCAGCTGCAACTTCATCCCCTGCTTCAGCCGCTCCTTCGGGCAACGAGTCGCGCCCCTCAGACGCGAAGCCCGTTCCACCGAAGCCGCGCTCGCTCTACGGCGGCCGCGTGCGCAAACTCTCGCCGGGCGAGCGTCCGTCGGGCGGCGGTGACGAGTGAGTTCGAGCGGTCGGCTCCTTCAACACCCCCACGCATCGCACATGCCTCGGCGACTCTTCATCCTCGGCGCGACTGGCTCCATCGGCACGAGCGCACTTGATGTCGTGCGAGACTTCGCGCGACAGCGGGATCACGTTGGCTCGCACGGCGGCTTACACGGCGGCTTGCACGGCGATTTACACGGCGATTTGCACGGCGATTTGCACGGCGATTCGCACGACTCGCGCGATTTCGCCGCGAAAAGGTTGCCTCCGCAGTTTGAAGTCGTTGGCCTTGCCGCGGCGAAGAACGGCGCGCTCCTCCTCGAAGCCGCGCGTGAATTCGGTGTTCGCGCCATTGCGATCGCCGATCCAAGCGTGGAAGTGGTGGTGCCTGCGAACATGGAGCTTCTTCGCGGTGCGCGCGCGGCGTGCGAACTCCTCGAGCGGCACGCGCAACCAGGCGATCTCGTGCTCGCGTCCATGGTCGGTGCAGCCGGCATTGAACCCGTGCTCACCGCGATTGCCCGCGGGTGCGACATTGCGCTTGCGAACAAAGAGGCTCTCGTCGCAGCGGGCGCGATCGTCATGCCTGCCGCGCAACGAGCGGGCGTGCGCATCATCCCCGTCGACAGCGAACACAACGCGCTCTTTCAGTGTTTGAAGTCCTCGACCTCGATGGATGAAGTGCGGCGCGTCGTGCTCACTGCGAGCGGCGGACCGTTCCGACGTCGTTCGCGCGCCGAGATGGCGAAGGTGACGATCGACGACGCGCTCGCGCATCCGACGTGGCGCATGGGACCGAAGGTGACCGTCGATAGCGCGTCGCTGATGAACAAGGCGCTTGAATTGATTGAGGCGCACTGGCTTTTCGGCCTCGAAAGTGGGCGCATCGACGCGATCGTGCATCCGCAGTCGATCGTCCACGGCTTCGTCGAGTACCTCGATGGATCCGTGCTCGCGCAACTCTCGCCACCCGACATGCGCACGCCGATCCAACAAGCGCTGTGCGACCCCGAGCGATTCGACGGCCCGTCACGCAAACTCGACTTCACTTCGCTGCGTTCGCTCGAATTTGAACCGGTCGATACCGAGCGATTCCCCGCGATTCTGCTTGCCCATCGGGTGATCGAAGCGGGCGGAGATGCTGGCGCGACCTTCAACGCTGCGAACGAAATCGCGGTCGAAGCGTTTCTCGCCCGCCGCATTCCGTTCCTCGCGATTCCCGAGATCGTGCGCGAGACGCTCGACGCCGAGCCCGTTCGTCCAATCGCGTCGCTTGAAGACGTCCTCGCCGCCGACCGTCGCGCGCGGATTCGTGCGACGGAAGCGGTTGCACGCTGTGAAGAACTCGCTTCGAACGCGGCGCGTGGCCAAACCGCCACGATCGCGAAGGCGTAGGATGCGCGCGTGAGCTCCTTCACAGGTTTTCTCCTCGTTCTTCTTGGCTTCGGCTTCCTGATCTTCATCCACGAACTCGGGCATTTTCTCGCCGCGAAGTGGGCGGGCATTCGGGCCGATGGATTTGCGATTGGCATGGGACCGTGCATCGCGAGTTACCGCCGCGGCGTTGGGTTCTGTCTCGGCTCCGCCGATGCGCGCGTGGTGCGCAAGCATGGGCGTCGGCCGATTGAGATGAGCGATGCCGAGCGCGAAACCTTCGGCCTTGGTGAAACCGAGTACTCGTTTCGCGCGCTTCCACTCGGCGGCTATGTTCGGATGCTCGGCCAAGAAGACGGGAACCCAGGTGCCACGAGCGAAGATGCGCGCAGTTTCGGGAAGGCGCCGATCTTCCGACGCGGCGTGGTGATTCTCGCGGGTATCACCGCGAATCTCGCACTTGCGATTGTGCTCTTCCTCGTTGCGTTTCTTGTTGGTGTGCGCTTCCCCGCTCCCGCGGTTGGCTTCGTACAACCCGACAGCAGTGCGGCGCGCGCGGATCCGATTCCTGCCCCCGGCACATCAGTGAAGGTCGGTCTTGAGCCAGGCGATCGCATTGTTTCGATTGATGGCGACCCTGTCGCGACGTTCATCGATGTGCGCGTTGCCGCTGCGATGGCAAAGCCTGACGAGCCTCTCAATCTCGTGATCGAGCGTGGCAACCAACTGATTGCCTTCGTCGCAACACCCGAGAAGGATCCATCGACTGGTTTACTCTCACTCGGTGTCACGCCGTCACGAAGCCTCACACTCACCGATGTTGCTGCATCGCGCGACGTGGTTGTGCGTGCGCTCGCCCGAGTCAGCCCCAAACTCGCGGAAGCCGGCGTTGGCCCAGGTGCGACACTTGTCGCGATCGATGGCGAACCTGTCACGAACTTCGCGAACGCCGTCGAAGTGACGCGTGCGAAGTTGGCATCACACGATGCCGCCGCGCTCGCACTTGAGTTTGAAGTGCCGACTTCACAAGGTTCGAGCGAATCGCAGGCCGCCGCGTTGAGCACCCGCAGTCGCGTGACGGTCCTCATCACACCCGAGCCGAACCTCGATTTTCTAGCGTCGGAAGCGCGGCCGAAACAAGAGAACGGCGAAGCGCCGAGTACAGATTTCGTCCCAGCAGTCGACGCGGGCATTGCCGGATTCGTGCCACTTGCGCGTGTCGACGGAGTGGTCCCTGAAAGTCTGAACGCAGCCACCCTGCGCGAAGGCGATGTCTTCCTGCGCGTTGGTTCGACCTACGGCCCGCGCACGTCAGAACTCATGCGCACGTTCCGCGCGGCACCGAACGCGACACTGCCCGCGCTTCTTTGGCGCGATGGTGCGGAGGTCGCGGTCGACGTGCGCACCGATGCGAAAGGGCGCGTCGGGGTCTATCTCGGCCCCGCGGTGGATCTCCCGCTTCTCGCGCGCGCCGTTCCCACGCGTTTCGATACCGATGGCAATGTGGCAGATACTCCAGCGAAACTCGTGCAGTCCATGCCGCTTGCGACGGTGCTCTCGATCGATGGCGCGCCAGTCGCGAACTTCGCCGAGCTTCGTAGGAAAATCGGCGCGATCGCGCACGCTGCCAAGGAAGGCGAGTCACGCGAGATCGTTCTTGCGTTCCGCGATCCTTCGCCGGAAGCGACCCCGAACACCGTGCGCACCACGCTGACCGCCGAGGATCTCAGCGGCATTCGAAGCCTCGGTGCAGAATTCCCCATTCCCGAAGTGCTTTTCGATCCGGAATGGACCGTGCTCAGCGCGAACGGCGACCCGCTCAAGGCGATCGCGATGGGTTTCCGTCAAACCGTCACGATGGTCGAACAAGTCTTCCTCACGATTGATCGCGTGAGCCGCGGTTCTGTTGGCGTCGATCAACTTCAAGGCCCCGTCGGCATTCTGCACACCGGAACTCAGGTCGCGAGCGAGGGCTTCATGTTCATGCTCTTCTTCCTCGCGTTGATCAGCGTGAACCTCGCGGTGGTCAATCTGCTCCCGATTCCGATCGCAGACGGCGGACTCTTCCTCTTTCTGTTGTACGAGAAGTTCCGCGGGCGCCCGCCATCGATCGCGTTCCAAAACGCTGCCGCCATGGCTGGCATCGCGCTCGTCGCCGGACTCTTCCTGCTCACGTTCTATAACGATCTCGCTCGGCTCTTCGGCTGAAAGAGTGCATCGGAAGCCACAGTGACCGCGAAGGGCGGCGCATGCAATCTCCCGCTTCATCGGAAACTGGCACAGAGTCGAAAGTCGCCTTGGTCACGGGTGCTGGTAGCGGTATCGGCGCAGCGGCAGCGCGCTTGCTCGCCGAACGCGGCTACTCGGTTGCACTCGTTGGACGCAGGTATGACATGCTCGAAGCCGTGCGCGCGTCGATGTGCGAACCGACGCGGCATCTTTCGATTTCAGCCGACGTCGCCGACAGCGAGCGCGCCTATGAAGCCGTCGATCGTGTGGTGGAAGCCTACGGACGACTCGATGCACTGGTCCTCGCCGCTGGCACGGCCCCGAAAGTCTCGATCGAGCAAACCACCGAAGCCACCCTCGAAGAAGCCTTCTTCGTGAACACTTTCGGAAAGGCATTTCCGATTCTTCGCGCGTGGCCAATCTTCAAGCGTCAGCGTGCGGGACGCGTGGTCATCGTTTCGACAATCGGCACGCTCGATCCATTCCCTGGTTTCTTCGCGTATGCCGCGAGTAAGTCGGCCGCGGATAGCTTCGTGCGTTCGATGAAAGTTGAAGGGAAGGCGATCGGTGTCAAGGCGTTCGCGATCAATCCGGGCGCGGTTGAAACCGACATGTTGCGTCGCAATTTCCCTGAGAGCGTCATCCCGCGTTCAAAGGCGCTTTCGCCTGAAGCGGTCGCTGCGATCGTGGTGGCATGCGCCGCAGGCGACCGTGACGAAGAGAACGGCAAAGTCATTCCGGTGATGTGACATCTCTGCGGTCGCCGCTGCGGCGGCTCCCTCTGGCGAGATCCACGCCAGAGCGAGCAAGTTGCGAAGCAGGTTGCGAGCGCTCCGATACGTCGCGGTCGCCGCTGCGGCGGCTCCCTCTGGCAAGATCCACGCCAGAGCGAGCAAGTTGCGAAGCAGGTTGCGAGCGCTCAAAAAACGAGCGCCCAAGAACCTCACCTCACCGTCGTCGACTCATCGCGCGATCCATGTCGCGGCGATCTTCGCGCTTGGCGATGTCCTGCCGCTTGTCGTGCGCCTTCTTGCCGACGCCAATGCCCACGAGCAACTTCGCGCGCCCCTTCACCCAGTACATCTTGAGCGGCACAATCGTCGCGCCACGAGTCTTCGCCTCGGTCACGAACTTCGCGATCTCACGCGCGTGCGCGAGAAGCCGTCGGGGACGATTCGGAACATGCTGTCGATGCACGCCCGCGGGCGGGTACTCGGCGATCGTGACGTTGACGAGCGTCCACTGCGGCGGATCACCATCCGCCCGAACCCAACCTTCTGAGAGACTCGCCTGACCGTTGCGAAGGCTCTTCACCTCGGTCCCAACGAGTTGAATCCCGCACTCAAGCGTCTCCGCGATGGCGTAGTCATGGCGCGATTTCCGGTTCTCAATCACCGGCTCGCGATCTTCGGATTTGTCCTTGCGTGACTTTGCCATCGTGCGTTCACACCACCCTTGCCCGATCCTCTCTTGCCCGATCCTCTCTTGCCCGACCCTCTCTTGCCCGATCCCCTACTGCCGGATACTCGCGTTCTCGGTCGCGAGACGCCGCCCCGGGACTCCGCTCCTCGCAAAGCAGCGAATCGCAGTACGCCGCCCGTCTCTGATTGAGGAGGCGGAGCGTAGCGAGCCCCTACCCCTCGGACGGACCGGAACGCCTCCGCGCGCCAAGACCGTCCCGAAAAAAGGGACTCACCAAGCGGTCAGGCGTCCCGCATCCGCGTCAACCGACGCAACCTCAAAGAAAGTCTCACTTTTTGGGGATCGACTTCGTGCTCTCGACGAAAGTGCAGCAAGATAACGCAAGCGCGTCTTCTGGGGCGCGTTTGTTCATCCGCCTGCACCGTGTCCCTCGGTTCGGGCGAACCAGATCCGCAACGCAGGACGTAGGTTCTGATTCTTGGGTTGTGATTCTTGGGTTGTGATTCTCGGGTCCTGACTTCCGTCTCTCCCGCAAACGGAGGGGCCGAAATCTCAGACCGAACTCCAACCCGTTGAGTTGCGGTCCAGCATGCCTCAGCGCGTGCGTGCAAGGGTCATACAACTGCTGCACTCCCGCAGCAGAGTTGGTTGAGTGAGTCATTGGTAGCGATCAGGAGTATCGATGCACATCTGCAACTTTAGGACGTCCCTCTCCTCGGCGGTCATGGCTTCTACAGTCACGGCCGCCCTCGCGTTCTCGACCACGCTTTCCGCGCAGGTTGGCCCGAACAGCACCGAAACCAGCGGTAGTGGGATTTCCGGCATGGAAATCACCCGCGGCGGTCCGTCGGCGGCCCTCGCGCGCGCCGTGTTCCTCGAGGCGAATCCCGAGTCCGGCACGTTCATCCTCGATGGCGCGATCACGCGCGTCTACGGCAAGTCGTTCTCGTCGGGCGTCAACGCCGTCGATAGCGCGGAACGCTTCCTGCAAGCCCACGCAGCGATGTTCGGCAGCTCGTTTGAACAACTCATGCCGATCGGCCCGAACGGTGACGGCACCCACGTGCTCCCGATGGGCTATCGCGCTGAGGAAGACGCGTACCGCTTCTCCCTCGTCGGATACACCCAGCACCTGAACGGCGTCCCAGTCTTCCGCGGCGACGTTCGGTGCCTCGTACGCAACGAACCGGGCTACCCGCTTGTGCTCGTTTCGAACCAACTGCGCGATGTCAGCGCACTCGTCGGCAACGCGAAGGTGCGCCCCGTCGCACCGTCGAAGCTTGACCTCAAGAAGGCAACGCGTTCGGCGCTGAATCAGTTCGGTCCTGGTGCCACCGTGTCGGATGCTGAGCAAGTCATTTGGGCGGGTTACGACAACGCGCCTGCGACCGCTGCCCGCGTCGCGGTGAAGTTCATCGTCACCGGTACCGGCGTCTTCGATCGGGAGCTGTATCAGCGCATGCTCTACATCGTCGACAGCGAAACCGGTCGCATTCTCTTCCAAGAAGACCAGGTTCTCAGCGCCGACGTGAACGTCACGGTCACCGGTCTTGCGACAACCGGCTCTGCTGCGGCAGCCTGCAACACCGAAGTGGCGCAACCACTTCCCTACGCTCGTATCACGTACGGAACCACCACGCTTTACGCGAACGCGGCCGGCACCCTGACGATCCCCAACATCAGCGCGAGCACGAGCTTCACGTCGGTCGTTGGCGGTCAGTGGTTCGGCGTCAATGACGTCGCGAATGGCTCGGTTGGCTCGATCTCGCTTTCGAGTGCGGGCGGCGCGCTGAGCTTCGTCCACAACGCCGCGAACACCGCGGAAGACCAACTCGCCGAAGTCAACGCGTACATCCACGCGAACAAGATTCGCGACCTCACACTCGCCGCGAATCCTTCGTTCCCCTCGATCGGTACGCAAACGAACTGGCCGATCAACGTGCAAGTCACCGGATCGTGCAACGCGTTCTACAACGGAAGCTCGATCAACTTCTACCCGTCGGGCGGCGGCTGCAACAACACGGCCTTCGCCGCAGTCGTTCACCACGAGTACGGACACCACCTCGTCAACCGCGCCGGCTCGGGTCAGGGTGAATTCGGCGAAGGTTTCGGCGATATCTGCAGCGTGCTCGTGCTCGATGAGCCGCGCCTCGCTGTCGGGTTCCAAACCTGCAGCACGGGCATCCGCAACGCGGACAACACGTGCCAGTACCTCGCGAGCGGCTGCTCGAGCTGCGGCACCGCGATTCACTCGTGCGGCCAGTTGATCTCGGGTTGCTTGTGGGATCTTCGCGAGAATCTCGTGCTCAGCCAGCCAGCGACGTACCGCACGACGCTTGCGAATCTCGCCATCGACTCGGTGCTGCTCCACACGGGCACTGGCATCGCGCCGGACATCACCATCGACTATTTGACGCTCGATGACAACGACGGCAACATCAACAACGGCACGCCGAATTACGCCGACATCAACAACGCGTTTACGCTCCACGCGATGCCTGGCCCAGCGCTGCAGCTGATTGGCTTCTCGTTCCCATCCGGACGTCCCTCGTTCATCGCTCCGAGTGGCGGAACGACCATCGACTTCAACGCAACTGCCGTCGCGAGCACTCCTGCTGCTGGCACGGGCAAGCTCTTCTACCGCGTCGGTACGACTGGTTCGTTCACTCAGGCAAGCGTGACTTCGCTCGGCTCGAACAGCTACCGCGCAACTCTCCCGGCGTTCCCATGCGGCACGACCTTGCAGTACTACGTCTCCGCGAACGCGGTGTCGGGTGCAGCCGTGAATGATCCTTCGGATGCTCCGGTGTCGGTCTACGCGGCCGTCGCGGCAACTGGCCTCGAAGAGTCGTTCGTCGATACGATTGAAACCAACCTTGGTTGGACCCTGACCACCGCAGGCGACACCGCGACGGCTGGTCTCTGGACCCGTGGCGATCCGCTCGGAACCATCAGCGGCACGACGCAGGTGCAGCCAGAAGACGACGTCACCGCGGCCCCAGGCGTCAACTGCTTCTTCACTGGGCAGGGCACGGGTGGCACACTCGGTCAGGCAGACGTCGACGGCGGCTTCACGACGTTGACCTCGCCAACCTTGGATGCTTCCGGTGGTGCGGCGTACATCAGCTACTACCGCTGGTACTCCAACCAACAGGGCGGCGCACCGAACGCCGACACGTTCCGCGTGCAGATCTCGAACAACAACGGTTCGACTTGGACGGCACTCGAGACCGTCGGGCCAACCGGCGCAGAAGTCAACGGCGGTTGGATCTTCAAGGAATTCCTTGTGTCCGACTTCGTCACGCCGACTGCGCAAGTCAAGATCCGCTTCATTGCAGACGACGCCGGCACCGGCTCGCTGATTGAGGCTGCGGTCGACGAGGTTCGCGTGAAGACGGTCGCTTGCGGTAACCCCGCAGACCTCAACGGCGATGGCGCGATTGACGCTGCCGACCTCGCCATCATGCTCAGCAACTGGGGCGTGGGTGGTATCGGTGACCTCAACGGCGACGGAAGCGTCGAGGCAAGCGACCTCGCGATTCTCCTCGGCCAGTGGGGCAACTGAACCGCGTTGGATACGTCACTCTCGCACCGGGCCTGGAAACAGGCCCGGTGTTCTTTTTCCCTCCGTTTCGTCTCTGAAACAGTCGCTTCAAAGGTCTTGAACGGGCTTGCCGAGTGCCAATCCTTCGGCTATCTTCTCCGTCCCCAACGATTCGCGTCGTTCAGGGTCACCTGCCCAGGTGGCGGAATTGGCAGACGCGCCAGCTTGAGGTGCTGGTGGTGTAACAACCTTGGAGGTTCGAGTCCTCTTCTGGGCATTCCCAACCCAGTCGCGCAAGCGACTGGGTTGTCGTTTTTCGGTTGTCGTTTTTGGGGGGCATGCACAACCCAGTCGCGCAAGCGACCACGCCGGCGCCTTTGGGGGTAGTCACACGCCGCGCGTGCCGGGATCCCAAATCAACTTGTGCAACTGGGTTTGTTGCCGCACGGGAAGGTTGTCCGCGAGGATCCACTCGGCAAGGGCGCGCGGATCAAGCCCCGGGCAACCCAGAATCTCAAGCCCCTTCTTTTGCGGAAACGCGGGGCTCAACAAGACGGCGCGGCAGCGCTCGGCGAGCCGATGCTCGCGCATCATGTCGCGCGCCCACTCATAGTCGGCACGATCGGTGATCACGAACTTCACCTCGTCGTGCGGGCGCAGGTCGTCGAGGTTCGACAGGAGATTGCGCGCGCACTCACCAGAGCCGGGTGTCTTGAGATCGAGAATGCGAATCGCCGCGGGATGACATGGCGCGATGTCAAGAGCACCTGAGGTCTCGATCAGCACCGTGATCCCCCGCTCGCAGAGAATGCGTACGAGATCGAACGCGCGCTTCTGCGCAAGCGGCTCTCCACCCGTCAACTCGACAAGTCGAGCACCCGTGCGATCGATCTCACTCAAAATGTCGGCGAAGGATCGAGGCCCACCCTCGCGAAACGCGTACTCCGTATCGCAGTAATGGCAGCGCAGCGGACACCCAGTCAGGCGAACGAAGAAGCACGGGCAGCCCGCCCACGTCGACTCGCCTTGAATCGAATAGAAGAGTTCGTTGATGCGGAGTGTCTGCGCAAGCGTCTCTTCATTGAGTCCGTCCAACAATGCTGGCATCGATGCGCTCCTTGCGATCAGGCGAACTCTTTCGCTGGCTCTGACAGACTCGACCTCGCCCTCAAAACGTCCGCTCTTCAAACTGCTCGGTCAGTACACCCACGCTTCGACGCGCGCCTGCGCCATCAACTCCGCGGGCAGCGTGCCTTCGATCAGCGGCGTTGTGAGAATGAGCGCATCGAGGAGATCGCCCTCTTCGTCGTGGATCGCCTCGACGGCCGTTTCAGACGCGATTTCAAGGCCCTCCTTGCGGAGCAATCGCACGAGTTCCTCGCGGAGCCGCCGCGGAGGCTCGCCGCCGCCCTTGTAACCCTTGTGCGCCCATCCGAGGTGACGCAAGACGCTTGAAGGACAACCTTCGCAGACGCGCACGTCGGGCGTTCGCGCACCATCCTCCATCGTGACGGGATCAAGAGCGACGCCTTCGCGCGCCAGCGGCAGGAGAATCTCGGTGATCAGCGTGAACGTCTGCTTGAAGACGCGCAGGTTCATCGGCGCCATCGGCGTCGAGAGTGCGCGGTCACAGGCGCGCTTCGGCTCGCGACGGGAGAGATCGCGCATCGCACCGCGCCACGCGCGCGCGTTCGGGAAGGTCTCCATCCACGCAGCGATCTTCATCCAAGTGAGTTCGCCATCCAGACCTTCGGGTCGCGCTTCGGCGAAGCACTCGATCGGCAAGCCAAACGGCGCATCGATTCGCCAAATGTGGCGACGGCCGTCTTCTTGACTCGCGAGAATTGCCTTTCGAAGCCCGTTTCGATCGACACGCGGACGAATTGCAACCGCGCTGCGCGCAACAAGTTCGCGCTCGGCGATGCGAATCTTCGCGGCCCCGCCGCCGTCTGCTCCGGAAAAATCAATACCGTGAATGATGGTCGCGCCGGCGGCGACCGCTGCGGCTTGGCTCGCGTGCTTCATACTGCTCTTTCAGTGAGATTGATGCTGGCGCCCGAAGGAGCCGTCTGGATGCCGACTCGTTCAACCGAGTCCGCAACTGCCCATCGGCTTTCCACAGCCGCAGCCTGCGGAATGGATGTGGCCGCCACTCGATGCAGGGCTCGACTCGCCCGCTGCCGCGCCGTTCACTCCGAACACGGAGAGGCGGCGACGAAACTTGCGACCGCGGCCCGCGGGGTCTTCGACCGGCGCATCGGCATCCTTCATCGGGCGCAACAGTTCGATGACTTCTCCATCCTCAACGGCTTCGTACTCGTAGATCGGCATTCCGGCAGGATAGCGGCCCGACCGTACACTGCCGCGATGGATGGCAACCGAAAAAGTGTCCGCAAACCACGCGGCAAGTCGCAGACCCACGATTTTGCAGACAAGAAGCGAGGCGCGCGGCTTCAAAAAGTGCTGGCAGACGCGGGCGTCGCCGCACGACGTGAGTGCGAGGAACTGATCCTTTCGGGCGCGGTGACGGTCAACGGCCATCTCGTCGACACGTTGCCAGCGTGGGCGAACCCCGCGACCGACCGCATCGAGGTCTACGGACGTCCGCTTAAGAAGTCCGAAGAGCATGTCTACGTTGTCCTCTTCAAACCGCGCGGCACCGTTTGTACGAACAGCGACCCCGAGGGCCGCCCGCGCGCGATCGATCTCGTGCAACACCCATCCCGCGCGCGACTCTACTGCGTTGGACGGCTTGATCTTGATACGTCTGGACTTCTCGTTCTCACGAACGACGGCGAGTTTGCGAATCGACTGAGCCACCCCCGCTACGAAGTCCCGAAGGGTTACGACGTCACACTCGACGGTAGCCTCGGCGAAACAGAAATCGCGCGCATCGAACGCGAGATTTTCGCCCGCGACAAGTACAGCCGCGGAGCGCGCGACGGCGGTTCGAGTTCGTTGCGGCTCATCAATCGTGACCGTGAGAAGACGGTGGTGCATCTCGAACTTTGCGAACACCGCAATCTGCAGATTCGCCCGCTGATGCTTGAACTCGGGCATCCCGTGAAGAAGCTTCGTCGCACGAGTTTCGGCCCCCTCAAGCTGAAGGGCCTCGCCGTCGGCGAATGGCGCGACCTCACGCCGAAGGAACTTGATCTTTTGCGTCGTGCGTCGCGGCATGAAGGTGCAGGCAAAGCGCTGCAGCCGAAGGCACCGAAGCGCTCGATGGAAGAGTTCGCGGAAGCGCGTGAAGCGCGCGCAGCGTCGCTTGTGCAACCAGAGTCGGGAACGCAGGCGAGCGCCTCGGCGCCGCTCGCGAAACCCGCCCAACCACGCGATGGCTTTGCGTACAACGAGGAAGCTCGACCCGAGCGCACCACGCGGCTCTCGTCGAAGTTCGCGCCGAAGCCGTTCGTCAAGTCATCGACGAAGGCGTCGACGAACACTCCAACCAGGATGTCGACGAAGTCTTCGAAGAAGCCATCCGCGCGAACATCGACCCCGACTTCGCCAAGTGCAGGAATGAAGTCAGGCATGAAGTCAGGCATGGGATCCAAAATGGCATCGAAAGTGGCAGCCACGGGCGCGCCTCGCGTCGATCGCGCACAAGAACCGACTACTTCGCGGTCCTCGTCGTCGAAGCCATGGACGAAATCGCCCACCAAGCCTTCGTCGAAGTTTGGCGGGAAGCCGAGCGGCAAGTTCGCGCCAACAGCAGAACCGCGAAACGCGCGCGACACGCGCGGCGGCACGTGGAGTCCGTCATCGCGTGGCGGCAACGCATCGCGTGGCGGCAACGCATCGCGTGGCGGCAACGTATCGCGTGGCGGCAACGCATCGCGTGGCGGCAACGTATCGCGTGGCGGCAGCGCATCGCGTGGCGGCAACGTATCGCGTGGCGGCAGCGCCCCGCGTGGCGGCAACGCATCGCGTGGCGGCAACGCATCGCGTGGCGGCAACGCATCGCGAGGCGGCAGTGCATCGCGAGCGAAGGGACGTCCGCGATGAGGTGCGAGGTGCCGTGCGCGGTGACGCGATCTTGCGCCACAAAAACACAGGGAGTTCTCATGCCTTCCTACGCAGTCACTGTCTCGTTGGCACTCGTCATCACCGTTGGTGCTCAAGCGTTCGCGCCCGTCCTCGCGCCATCGATCCGCGAAGAGGTCGGCGATGCGTCGCCACTTGCAGCAGCGCAAACTCCACCCGCCGAAGCACCACCAACCGCCACGCCACCCAAGCCCGCGAGCCTTCTCCCGAGCCTTCTCCTACGCGCAGATCTCCCGCCACTGTCCGCTTCGGGCGCAGAGTCCAACGACGCATCACCCACGCTCGGCGCAGCAGCCGATCCCGCGCTTGGTGAAAACTGCACCGCGGCGCTCACACTGCTCGGCCCACAAGCGCGCGCACGCGGA
>JBEIJG010000040.1:0-12819 GCA_040380385.1 Phycisphaeraceae bacterium
TGACAGCCGTGAAGTTGGCAGCCGAAGTTGCGAGCCGCGAAGTTGAGAGCCGCAACGTTTGAAGTTGCGAAGTTTGAAGTTGTGAGGAAACCATGGCAACGGCAGGACGCGATTCCACACGTGTGACCACGCAGCAGGCCGCTGCCGCAAATCCTTCGAAGGACGAGCGGACGAAAGGCGAGCGAATCGTCGAGGCTGCCGGTCTGACGAAGACCTTCAGCGACTTCTGGATGCGCGCAACCGCGCGCGCCGTGGACGGCATCGACTTTCACATCGATCGCCATGAGATCTTCGGCCTGCTTGGTCCGAACGGCTCTGGCAAGTCGACGACGATCAAGATGATTCTCGGCTTGCTGCACAAGACGCATGGTCGACTTGTGGTTTTCGGCCGCGATCCGTCGGATGTCGCCGTCAAGCGGAAGATCGGTTACCTCCCCGAGGAGACCTACCTCTATCGCTTCTTGAATCCAACCGAGACAATCGATTACTACGGCAAACTCTTCGGCCTCGATCGGCGCACGCGCAAGCGCCGCACCGGTGAATTGCTTGAGATGGTTGGTCTCACGCAGGTTGCGCACCGCGCAGCGGGTGAGTTCTCGAAGGGCATGGCGCGTCGACTTGGTCTCGCGCAAGCGCTTGTGAATGATCCAGAACTCCTCATTCTCGACGAGCCGACTTCGGGCCTCGACCCAATCGGCACCAAGCAGGTGAAGGATCTCATTCTCGAGCTTGGACGCCGAGGGAAGACCATCTTGTTGACTTCGCACCTCCTCGCCGATGTTGAGGATGTTTGTGATCGCATGGTGATTCTGTACGGCGGAAAGATTCGCGCTGCGGGTACGGCGAATGAACTTCTCGCGGACAGCCGTCACACGCTGATTCGCGCGCCGCGACTTGATGAGGCGACGATTCGCGCGATCGATGAGACGCTGCATCGCGTGCAAGGCGTCGGTATCGAACGCGTCGAGGCGCCGCGCCAGACGCTCGAGAATCTCTTCCTCGACATCGTTGAGCGTGCGCGCCAAGAGCAACTCGCGACGAGTGGCGCCCAGTCGGGCGGTCGCATTGCGTCATTCCTTCAGGGTGATGAGGCAAACGCTGGCGAAGCGACGGAAAGCGGTGGCCGTCAGGTTGTGGAAGCGCTCGTTCAATCGACGGACGCGCCCGCGCGCGCAACCCTCGCGCAGCCTGCCGTGCCTGCGGCTCCGAAGGGTGTCGACGCTTCGATGCTCGATGCGCTCGTCTCAGGCGAGAAACCCGCGCAATCCTCTGCGGCGCCTGCGAAGAAGCCTGACGCACCGCAAGTTCGTAAGGCGGCGGACGTCGACCAGAGCCTGATTGATTCGCTGCTCTCCAACGAAGGAAAGCAAGATTCGAAGCAGAAGGGCACGGAGGGCGGAGCGTGAGCGAAGTCGGCACGGGAACCTCGCTCGTCACGCGACTCCAACGATCGATCGCGGATCTCTCGATGCGTCGCGGTGTGCGCATCGCGATCGTATCGATCTACGCGGTTGTCATTCTTGCGCTCGCGTTCGTTGCCTATCGCGAAGCGTCGTACATTGATCGATTCGCGGAGGAGGTGCCCGAGATTTTGAAGGGCGCCAATCTGATCGCAAAGGATGCCGCCGCGATTGAACTCGCGGAGAAGGGAACGGTCACATTCGAAGGCCGCACCGTCGGCGACGCAGCGCTTGCGAAGCAAATGGCGACGCTCTACGGCGTCGCGGGCAACTTGGAGCGTTACGCCGAGGCGACGTCGATTCTCATCGGAACGCTGCGGCCGGATTGGTTGCCAGTTCCGTTTGCAGACGATCCATGGCTTGTTCTTGCGACGGCAGCGCTCTTACTTGCAATAGTGTTTTTCGCGGTGTTTTCGGGTCTTGCCGCGGCTCTCGTCGGAGTGACGCTCGTCGTCGCCGCGGTCGCGATTCCTGTCACGTTGATCGGTCGCCCGAGTCTTGCAACCAGCCTTTCTGCCGTGCCGATCGGGCTCCTGACATTTGCGCTCGTCGTGCGCCTCGCGCAGTTGCTGCTCGATCGCGCATCGCCCGTCTTCGCCATCGCATCGGGTGTCCTTCGTGAAGCGATGCGACTTCGCATCGCGGTCGCGTTCGCCGCCGTCGCGATCGTGGCAATTCCTCTCTTTCCGCAGTGGATCGATCCAACCACGCCGCTCCGCTACCAAGTGCAGACCTTCCTGTCGCGCTCGATGGACACGATGTATGTCGTGTGCGCGTTCCTGACGGTGTTCCTCGGCTGTGCAACGGTTGCCTTCGAAATTCGCGATCGACAAGCGTGGCTGACGTTGACGAAGCCGGTTTCGCGCTTCTCGTTCCTCCTTGGAAAGTGGCTCGGCCTTGTCACGCTGAACGCGTGCATCCTGATCGTCGCGACGCTTGCAATGTTCGCGTTCCTCGTGCAGGTTCGTGCACGGCCCGCTCAGGACATTTTCGACGCCCTCGCCGTGCGTGATGAAGTGCTCGTCGCGCGCGTCGGTTCGCTGCCGATCTACGAGCCGCTGCCACCAGAGGAGTTGAAGGCCGCGGTGGATGAGCGCATGCGTGCAGATCTCAACGCACAGGCAGATCTCCGAACGGGAACTCGCACAGAGATCGAGATCAAGAAGCAGTTTGCGCGCGATATTGCGGGCGAGTATCTCAAGCAACTCCGATCGGTTCCTCCCGGCGGAGAGCGCGTTTACCGCTTCCCAAATCTCGGCGCTGCCCGCGATTCTGAGGGAAATCTCTCACTTCGCTACAAGCTCTACTCGGGCGAAAGCGATCCACACGCCACGTATCCCGTGATTTTCGTCTTCGGCGAAGGCGATCGTCAGACCTGGGCCGATCGGCAAATCATCGCGGCGCAGGTGAACGCGTTGCCCGTTCCGGCGAGCACGATTGCGGACGACGGATCACTTGTGGTGCGCATCGTGAACGCGCAGGTCAATCCAAATCCTCAACCGGGTGCGCCCGAGTTTCTGCCAGGTCAAACATCGTTGGCATTCGATCTCGACGGACTCGAACTCCTGCATCGCGTGGGCGGATTTGAAGCGAACCTTGTGCGCGCCCAGTGCGTGAATCTCCTGAAGCTCTCGTTCCTCGGCATGCTTGCGGTATCGCTCGCATCGTTCCTTTCGTTCCCGGTCGCGTGTTTGGTCGTGTTCACGATTTTCGCCGCGGGTTCGATCGCGCCGTACCTCGCGACGAGTGTCGATGAGTACCGCATCCGAACCGAATCGCAAGCATGGAAGGCGTTTGAAGCCGTGATCAAGGGTATCGCCGGTGCAACAGAGTTCAGCGTGCGGAGCTTCGGCGAGGCGCGCGCGAACGGCGCACTCGTAGAAGGGCGTTTGGTGTCCACGGAGCTTGTCTTGCGAACGTTCGCGTTGATCGGCGTTGCATGGTCTGCGGTTGTACTCCTCCTCAGCCTTGCGGTGTTCCGCCGCAAGGAGATCGCCATCTACAGCGGACAGGGAGGCTGACATGGGCGATCGCTTGATTCAATTCGGATCGATCATCGCGCTCGTGGGCGCCATCGCGGGTGCAGCGGTCATGCAGCCCAAGCTCGTGTCCGTCGCTGAGCGCGATGAACTTCGCTACACCGATGTCGCAATTGATGGTGCGCCGCCGATTGTGGCAGTGGGCACGGCGATTGGCGCACTGCGCGGTCTGATCGTCGACTACTTGTGGATCAAGGTGACGCTGCAGAAGGAGAAGGGGTTGCTTTATGAGGTGATGGCAGATGCCGATCTCATCACCAAGTTGCAGCCGCGATTCCCGGATGTTTGGGCGTTCCACGGCCACAACATGGCCTACAACATTTCGGTCATGACCAACACCCAGGATGAGCGCTGGGCGTGGGTCAACGCGGGTATCAATCTCGTTCGCAACAAGGGCATTCGCTACAACCCGAACGATCTCATTCTCGGCAAAGAATTGTCGTTCTGGTTCTCGCACAAACTCGATGGCGTCGCCGACGACGCGCACCTCTTCTATAAGCGTAAATTCGCGGAGGAGTGGACGTACATCCTTGGCCCCGCGCCATACGACTACGACCAGCGCATCGCGTGGATCAAAGCAATCGCGGATGCGCCTGACACACTTGAGGTGCTCGAACAAAAGGTGCCGGGCACGAAAGAGTTCATCGCGAATCTTTCCGAGCGACTGAAGCCTCTTGGCGCGCGATACGAATTCGCAGTCGACAAGCGATTCCTTGATCTCTACGGACAATGGCTTGCGCGGAAGAACTCGCCCTATGCGAAGGCGCTCAACATTCGAGCGTCTAGCGAAGGCGCGGCAGCGCTCGTCGATATCTTCGATTCGACCTTTGGTGAGGCGAAGAATCGCGAAGTTGGCGACAAGTTGATTGCGTTCGTGCGGAAGCGCGTCCTACTCGACGCGTACAACATGGATCCGCAGTTGATGTATGAGTTCACGCGTGATACGGGACCGCTTGATTGGCGACACCCCGCGGCGCATGCGCTCTACTGGGCGCGTCGCGGCATGCTCTTCGGTGAAGATCGCATGCTGCGCGATGAGCTCGAAGCGTTCAAGGTCATCAACAACGATCGCCAAGAAATCCAGGCAATGCAGGCGCTCGCGCGTTCGGGCCTTGTGAGTTACGACCCGTTTAGCGGCGACAATGTCACGCGGCTCAACGATCCGCGCTGGATTCTCGTGCTCGATCAATACTTCGAGAAACTCTACGAAAAGCACTACGAAACGCGCGGTGCGGGTGCCGACACGTTTACGAATCTCCACGAGAACTTCATGCGCCAAGCGGTGCGTGAGTTGTATCGCCTCGGCGATATCGAGGGCGCGCAGAAGATTCTGACGCGGCTGGACACACTTTACGGAACGGGAAGTTTCAATCCCAACACGCAATATCAGAAGCCACTCGAAGACTTCGTGCGCGATCAACTCTATGGCGAGTTTGAGATGCAGCCGGAAGTTGTGCGCAGCGATGTCTACGCCGCGCTTGAACGCGGATTCCGCGAAGGCCTTTTGCTCGACAACGAGAAGTTGCTTGAAGACAGTCTGAAGTACGCGCGTGATCTCACGCGATACTTCCGCGAAACGCGCTACAACGACTTCGTGAACAAGTTTGGCGAAGGCCGCATGAAGGATGTGCTCGGCACGCTCGAAGACTCGATTCCTGCGGTGTTCACGAAGATCATGCTCGACACATCGCAGCCGATGCTCGATCGACTCGTGATCTATCGAAAGGCTCCGGACGATCTCAAGCTCGCGATTTACGATCGCGTCAAGCCGATGCTTGAGCGCGAATACTCCGTGGCGCGACTGGCGCAAACGGGCATGCCGTTCGCGCAAGCGTTCCCCGAGCCGCCAGGGCTCGCCGAGTACCGCAAGGAACAAGAAGCGGCTGCGCGGGCGCGTGAAGAGTCAAAGAAGACCGACAACACGAGCGAAGCCGAACGCAAGTAACGCGATCCACACAGCGTCCACTCGCGGTAGAGTGCGCCGATGCGCATTCCTCCCGCGATTCTCGCTATTGGCCGCAACTATGCGGATCACGCTGCTGAAATGGGTACGAAGACTGATGAACGCCCGATGGTGTTCATGAAGAATCCAGCGTCGGTCTGTCGGCATGGCGATGAGATCGTGATTCCGAAGGTTTGCCGCGAAGGTGGACCGCAGGTTGATTACGAAGGTGAACTTGCGTTTGAAATCGCGCGCGATTGCCGCGATGTGCCTGAGTCAGAAGCGATGTCGGTCATCGCGGGTTACCGCGTTGCGAACGACGTGAGCGCGCGTTGGTGGCAGAAGACGGGCTCCGGAGGTCAGTTCTGCCGCGGCAAAAGCTTCGACACTTTTTGCCCGATGACGGAACTTGTGCCGGCTGCCGCGATCGACGATCCGCAGGCACTCGAGATCGAAACCGTGCTCAACGGCGAACGTGTGCAGCATGCGAGCACGTCGCTCATGGTTTTCCCAGTGCGATATCTCGTGGCGGAACTTTCGCGCGGCATGACGTTGCTTGCCGGAACGATCGTGCTCACGGGTACGCCCGCCGGAGTTGGTGCAGGCCGAAAGCCGCCGCTCTATCTCAAAGATGGCGACACCATCGAAGTGCGCATCGCGAAGGTGGGTCACCTTGTGAATCGTGTGCGCGAGGAGTGACGCGGGTTCCTTGTCACGCCTGTCAAGCGCGACACACTTCACAGCCCAGATCACGGCACCGGATCAGGGCCATGACCGCCCCATGGGTGGCATCGCAGTAATCGTCGCAACGTGAGCCGCGTTCCGCGCCATGCGCCGTGGCGTTGATACGCCTCGATTGAGTAGAACGAACACGACGGCGTGAATCGACACTGGCCACCGAGGATCGGACCAAGAAAGATTTGGTAACCACGCACGCAGGCGATCATGAGTCGCGCGGCGGGTCCAGGGGTTGGCTCTGGTCCTCCGAGGGATGCACCAGTTTTTCCGTCGTCTGCCCCGACGCGGTGTTGGTCGGACGCACGTTGCCCACAACATCCGCCGCCACAGCAGCGTTCGTCGCTTGATCCGCTCGCTTGCGTTGGGCGCGTTTCGTCCATACCGCATGCAGCGTAGCGAAGGCGTGTGAGAGATGTGCGCGATACGCGTCGAGCGCCAAGACCTCATGAGGTCGCACGATGACCACGATGTCGTATGTCGTTCCGTGGTGCGCCGAACCTGATGCGCTGTCGGTCGTGCCGCTGGAAGTGGGGAGCGGTTGATGAGTCTCCACTCTCCATTTCGCCGCGAAATCGTGCTGCGAAAGTCGATAGGCCTCGCGAATCAGTCGCTTGATTCGATTGCGTTTCACGGCGTTCCCGCAGCGGCGACCGATCGAGATACCGATGCGCGTTTGAAGCGTTTCACCGACCGCGGAGTGTACAGAGAGGGGCCCAACTTCTGCGCGCGCGCGCGCATCCATCACCCGTCGAAACGCACCTCGACCTGCGAGTCGTTGTTCGCGGCGAAACGTGAAGCGCTCGCTCACCGTTCATGCTCCATCCGCCGACGCCACGCACGCATGATGCGTGAACGAGTAAGGACGCCGAGCATCTCTCCATGCGCACCGCGAACGGGAAGCGGGCCGCGCTCGAGTCGATCAAGCGCGTGATCGAGCGGCATATCTTGATCGATGGCGCGAATACCAGTGCGCGCAATGTCGCGTACTTGAAGAAGCGGGAGTGCTTCGCGGTTGACAAGCGCGATACGGAGATCGCGTGCGCCGACGATGCCTTCCAACTTTCCGTCATCATCAAGCACAACGAAATCCTCGCCACCACGGGCGAGTTCAATCAGCGAGGTCGCCCACGCGGATCCACGCACCACAACGAGCGGCTTGAGCGCCACATCACTCACGCGAAGTCGACGCAAGACCGACATGTCACTTGCGGAGCCAAGTCGAAGGCCAAGTGCCGCGAGTTCGGCGGTGTACAAACTGTGCCGCTCGAAAAGTCGCGCAACGATCGTTGAAACGGCTGCCACAAGAACGACGGGTAGCAGCACCGAGGATTCGCGCGAAAGCTCGTAGACAAGCAGCGCGCCTGTGAGCGGCGCGTGCGTACTGCCCGCAACGACGCCTGCCATCCCAGCGAGCGCGAGCGGAGCAGGGCCGACGTCGCGAACAAACGGGATGTATTCACCGAGGCTTCCGAACGCACCACCAACGAGTGCGCCAACAAGGAGGCTCGGCGCGAAGAGACCACCGATGCCGCCCGAACCGAGCGTGAGACTCGTTGCAACACACTTCACGACGGCGAGACCGAAGAGGAGCGCTGCGACCACGACCGCAGCGTCCTTTGTGTAGAACGCGGGCTCCAGCACCGCTTTCGCGAGCGGATAGCCGTTCCCATAGAACGCGGGGATGGTGCCCTGCCCGAAATCGAGCCACTTCGCCGCGAACGCCATGTGACAGACACCAAGCACCGCGAGAATCGCCGCGCCGCATGCGGGGAGCATCCAGCGCGGCACGGGGAACTTCGCGAACGCCGTTTCCGACGCTTGCAATGTGCGGATGAAGAACACGCTCGCGATGCCACACACGAGGCCAAGCATCGCGAATGCGGGAGTCGTCGCGATCGAAAGTCCATCACCAGTGCCGCGGAAAACCTCAGCTCCGATACCGAAGAGCGGTTCTTGTGTTCCGATCAACGTCTGCACCGTGGCTGCGGCAAAGACCGCGGCGATCACAATCGGTGTGAACGTGCGCAACGAGAAGTCGCGCAGCAGCACTTCGAGAACGAAGAAGATTCCAGTGAGCGGGGCGTTGAACACCGCGGCGATTCCAGCAGCCGCACCGCAGCCGACAAGCGTGGTCGAGTTCTGCGGGTTGGTGCGAAGGAATCGCGCGATGACTGAGCCGAGCGTCGCGCCGATGGTGACGATTGGACCTTCGGGTCCTGCCGATCCGCCTGATGCGATGGTCGCGCTCGCGCCAAGCCAGGTCCGCGCGGCCAACGTTGCGGGCAGTTGCGCGCGCTTCCGGTGGATCGCGTAAAGGACGCTCGACACTCCGTGACCCTGCATTTTGACGCGGAAGATGCTCTTCACGGCGCCGCAAAGGAGGGCACCGATGACGGGCACGATCGCGACCGCCAGCGGGATTTGGGCGGGGTGCTCGGCAAGCCAGGCGCTCGAAGCGTGCTCGGCCCACTGGATGGGGCGGATAAATGCGAGCGCGATGACCGCAAGGGCGGCGCCGGTCAGCGCGGCGAAGAGGAGGAGCCGACGTTCCCGCTGAAGCCCGAGCCGACTGAGAACGCGGGCTATGACACGCGCCGAACGGGTGCGGGCCGGACCCTCGGTCGGGCGCGAGGGTGTCAGCGCGTTGGCTCGGCGTTTTGCCTTTGGTGAAGGTTGAGAATCGTTGTCCGCCACGGGTTCGAGAACGGCTTTCAAAAGGAAGACACGCGAGAGGCTGCGAGAGTCGCGAGGCGCGCTATACTAACCCCCTTCGCCCGAGGGACAGCCCCGCTCGGGGAGACCTAATCATGATCGAAGCACTGAAGAGCGACCATATCGTCGAAAAGCTGGGCGGCCGGTTCAAGTTGACCGCCCTCATCCAGCGCCGTCTTGGCGAAATCATCGACGGAGCCCGTCCGCTCGTCGATCGAAACGGCCGATCTGACCTTGAAGTCGTCATCGACGAGATCATGCAAGACAAGATCACGCTCGAGATCGATCCCGAGCACATCGAGAAGATGAAGGGCACGCCTTCGCGCAAGCGCTAAAGCGTGCAACGCTGAGGCTTGCGATCGTGCACCTCGGTTTCTGACGGTGCGCGCAGGATGGCGAGTGCTGCCTGTCGCATCGCGTTCATCTCTGATTCGACTCCGCCATGTATCACGGCCATCCGGACAACCTGCTGCCATTCAAAGGCCGCCGGATCGCGGTCGGTGTTTGCGCTGGCATCGCGTCGTACAAGGTGTGTTCGGTCGTCAGCACGCTTGCGCAAGCCGGCGCCGAGGTGACTGTGTCGATGACGGTGGACGCGCAACGGTTCGTGACGCCGCTCGTTTTTCAGTCGTTGTCTGGGCGGCCGGTGCTCACAAGCCCGTGGGAATCCTCAGAACCGAAAGATCCGCAGCACATTCGTGCGGCGTCGGGGCTCGACGCGGCGCTCATCGCGCCCTGCACGATGCACATGCTCGCGAAACTCGCGCAGGGGAGCGCAGACTGCATGGTCTCACTGCTCGCTGCGTCGATCGACCGCGCGAAGACGCCTGTGGTGCTCGCCCCGAGTATGAACGAAGTCATGTGGCGGCAACCGGCCACGATGCGCAACGTCGAGACGTTGAAAGCCGACGGTTTCCATGTCATTGATCCGGCTTCTGGTTGGCAGGCCTGTCGCGCCGTCGGACCAGGGCGGCTTCCAGAGCCTGACGCGTTGATCGACCTGCTCGCGGCGGCCCTGCGCGATCGGCCCCGTGTGGGTTGAGGCGGGCTGACTCGGGCTGGTCCCGCGTTCGCCTTATCCGACTGTCAAAACGTCCGATTCCGCGCCGAGGCACTTTGTCTCCGCAGATGCGGTGCTACGTTGGCTTGGTCCGATTGGCTGATTCCCGGCGTCGCAAGGCTGCGATATGGGATTGAGCCAGCAGTCTCTCGACCGACACATTTGCCGCCAATTTCCCCCAAATTTCCCCCAATTTTCCCCTCGGAGGCCCTCCGCATGTGCCGCATCCCGATGCTCGTCACGTTTGTTGCTGGAAGTGTTGGATTTGCCGCGTTCGCTGCGGCCGATGCGCCGCGCGGTGGGCGACGTGCGGAAGAAGAACTCGTCGGTATGCGTGACATTCCGAACTTGCTCATCCGAAGCGAGGACGCTGCAGACGGCGGGGTCGCGGGCGCATGCCCGCCGGTGATCTCGACCTACACCAACGCGAGCTTTGAGGGCGGGCAATACGTCGCGCAAGGCGGGTTTGCGGAGGGTGAAATCGCGGCGTGTTCGTACACCGTCGCCGCCGCGGACTTCCCGCTTCGAATCGATCTCTGCGAGATGATCTTCGCAACGAGCGCGACCACCGTCACCACGACGACGAAGTGGTCGGTCATCGTGTGGGAAGGAACGCCGGCGACAGGCAACATCATCGCGACGTACTCGTCCGATGGAAAGATCCTTCCGCACCTCGTGATTCCGCCGGGAACGAATGGCACCAACATTCAGTTTGGTATTGATCCAGGCGATCCTGAGCAAATCATCGTGCAAGACAACGGCAGCCGTACCTTCAGCATTGGCTTCCGCATCGATGACCACAACAATCAAACGCAGAATCCGTGCTTTGTTGCGCCTCCGTCGGGCTCAAACGCGTTTCCCACAACCGACGTCGGCGGTCTGCAAGCTTCGACGACGAATTGGCTCTATCTCGTGAATTGCGGCGCACTCGGTTGCCCCGCCGGTTGGAAGACTTTCGCGCAACTTCCGACGGCTTGTCGGCCAACGGGCGACTGGGTGATGCGCGTCACGTGGACGCCCGTGAATTGTGCCCTTCCGGGTGCGTGCTGCTTGCCGAATGGAACGTGCCAACTGTTGAGCGCAGCCGACTGCGGTGTTGCCGGCGGTACGTTCAACGGCGAAGGCACGCAGTGCACGGGTGATGCCTGCGCGCAAGACCTCTGCCCATGCTGCTTCGCGTCGACCGGCGGTTGCATCACGTTGCCGCCAGCGTCCTGCATTGCTGCGGGTGGCGTTGCGGGTCCACTCGGCCAAACGTGCACGGGTTACGTCTGCTTCCCAACGGGCGCGTGCTGTTTGCCCGATGGAACATGCATCGGTCCGGTGAGCCCCGAGCAATGCGCCGCGCAGAATGGTGTCTTCAAAGGCAACAACACGGTGTGCACCGCTTCGACCTGCCCACAACCGACGGGCGCCGCGTGCTTCCCGAATGGCTTCTGCTTGCAACTCACGCAGGCGCAGGCGAACTCCGCGGGCGCGACGTGGAAGGGCCCCGGAACCGACTGTGTAGACGCGAACGGAAACGGACTCGCCGATGATTGCGAGCAGGGGAATCCTGCCGACGTCAACGGCGACGGCGTGGTCAATGCAGCGGATCTTTCGCTTGTTCTCGGAGCGTGGGGCGCTGCCGGTGGTGCGGCCGATGTCAACGATGACGGCACCGTCGATGCGGCGGACCTCTCGCTCATCCTCGCCGGATGGGGCGGATGAGCGAGCGTCAAGAGACGGCGTGATGTGATGTCCGCGTTCTCGGGCTTGTCGGACCCTGTTCGTTTCTATTGTCCAACATCAGCATGGACTTGTTGTCGAATTGTCGTATGTTTCCTGACCTCGAGGGCTTTGGAGGAGGCGTCATGCAGCGTGGAAAAGGGAAACACAGTTCGGCAGCGCGGTCACATGAATGCTCGGTGCGTTCTCGCACGGGGAGAAATGAGCATGTTTCGGCGCTCGTTCCTTCGCTCGTTCCTTCGCTCTTTCGCGTGAGGCGAACCACGCTGTCGTCGGCGATGCTCGTCGTTGCCGTTGCGGCCGCGACCTCGAGTTTGACGACACGCGCCTCCGCCGGAGCAGGCGAATGTGGCGATCCGACCTCGGGCAGCTGCTTCGCCGTGCAGTCAACGCCCTCATGCGCAGACGCGACGTGCTGCAACGCGGTCTGCGCACTCGATCCGTTCTGTTGTGAAGAAGTGTGGGACGCTGTTTGCCGTCAAAACGCGAACGACCTGCCCGTGTGCGCGGTGCCAGTGCCGTCGAACGACGCGCCGGAGTCCGCGCGCTTCTCGCTTCCTGGACTTGTTGCGTTTACCACGGTTGGCGCAACCGACTCAGCCGTGACTGAAATTCCCGCCGCGTGTGGCGGCGTCTTTGGCGATGAGATTCGACGCGACGTCTGGTTCGAGTTCCGCGCAGATCGCACCGGTTTCATGCGATTGAATACCTGCCCCGCAGAAGGCTCGGGCGTCTTCTGTGAGTTCGATCCAATCCTCGTTCTGCGCGATGCGACTACGTTCGCGTCGATTGCGTGCAACGACGAGGGGATCGGTTGCGGTGGTTACGCCACGCTCGAGTTCCCAACCATCGCTGGTGAGCGTTACCTCATTCAGATTGGTGGGCATGACTTTGAGATCGGAAATGGCGCTGTTCGCGTGACCGAAACCGGCACACCGACCGCCGCGCCGACCAACGACGCTTGCGCTGATGCAACGACAGTCGCGGTACCCACGAAGGGTGCATCAATCGCCTTCGACCTTCTCGGCGCGACGCCGAGTACATCGCCGAGTACACCACTGTGCGGCGCGGGACTTGCAGATGTGTGGTTCCTCGTTGGGCCGTTTGAGGCGAATGGTGTCGCAACACTTTCTGCCTGCA
>JBEIJG010000041.1:0-12818 GCA_040380385.1 Phycisphaeraceae bacterium
CACGACAAAGCGAGCGAGAGCGGGCACCTGAAGCGAAGCTTCAGCAGCCCGCGAGTTGCGAGCGCTCAAATTTGGCGCGGTCGCCGCTGCGGCGGCTCCCTCTGGCGAGATCCACGCGAAAGCGAGCGAGAGCGGGCACCTGAAGCGAAGCTTCAGCAGCCCGCCAGTTGCGAGCGCTCAATTGCGAGCGCTCAAACGCTTCCCTTAATGCCGCACATCCTTCGCGCGGCCTGCGCTCATGCGGTCAACCGGCATGAACACCAGGCTCACACGCTCCGCGAACAAACGACCAAGACGCTGAATCTCTGCGGAGAGCGCCGGTGTCACGCCACCCGTCGACTTCGTCGCCTCGGCCAATCCTGCGGCGTCCGACTGGAAGTGCCAATCGACACCCACAACCCACGGGCCAAGACACCACGCGGCAAACTTCGCACCCGGAGTCGAAGCGAGACCGCGACCACCTTCAGGGAGTTTCGTGACACACTCGTCGTTCCAGACGACCTGCTCGCCCCACCAACGCTGCCCAGCGAAGAGCGGCTCTTCGCGACCAGCGCCGAGCGAAACCTTCACCACGCCACGTTCGGTGCATGAGCCAACCTCACCACCAAGCGCACGCGCGACGAGTCGCGAGCCCGCACCAATGGCAAGCACCGGGATCTCCGCCTTCACGGCTTCACGAACGAATGCCTCGATCGCGGGCGCCGACGCGCCACTCGACGCCCCACCACCGGAAACGATGACACCGTGGACCTCATCGAGATCGAGCGGCATCGAGCCCGCTGTTTGTGCGTCGATGTGCTTGAGCTTCTGACCGAACTCGCGCAGCGTGTGCCCGAGGTTCGCCAGATTGCCGTACGCGTCGAGTTCGAACGAGTAGATCGCCATGTCGGAGAGATCCCGTCTCTAAAGGCCTGATTCGTGCGGAAAAGTTGTGCAGGTGAGTTGTGCAGAGCGACGTGCACGTTTCCGCGTGATTAGACGCGCGGACCAGCGGCGATGACTTCAGCAGTCATCTTGAACTTGCTCTCGTTCTCACGGAACTTCTTCGCGAGTTCGGTCGCCTTCGCGTCGTACGCTGCCTTGTCAGACCACGTGTTGCGTGGGTTCAAGACTTCCGCAGGCACGCCTTCAACGGCCGTTGGCATCGAGAGACCGAAGATCGGATGCGTTTCGAAGGACGCCTTCGCAAGCGAGCCATCGAGAATGCGCGTGACAAACGTGCGCGTGTACGCGAGCTTGAACCGATTGCCGACGCCGTACGGGCCGCCAGTCCAACCGGTGTTCAAGAGCCACACGTTCGCGCCGTACTTCTTGATGCGCTCGGCGAGCATTTCCGCGTACACCATCGGCGCGCGCGGGAGGAACGGCCCGCCGAAGCACGGCGAGAAGTTCGGCTGTGGCTCCTTGACGCCAGCCTCGGTGCCCGCGAGCTTCGAGGTGTAACCGTTCAGGAAGTAGTACATCGCCTGTTCAGGCGAAAGCTTGGAGACCGGCGGCAGCACGCCGAACGCGTCCGCCGAGAGGAAGACGACGTTCTTCGGGTGACCGGCAACCGAAGGGATCTTCGCGTTGGCGATGAACGACACCGGGTACGTCACACGCGTGTTTTCAGCCTTTTTCGCGCTGTCGTAATCCGGCACGCGCGTGACTGGGTCCATCACGACGTTCTCAAGCACCGAGCCGAAACGAATTGCGTTCCAAATCTCAGGCTCGCCCTCCTTCGAGAGCTTGATGCACTTCGCGTAGCAACCACCTTCGACGTTGAAGACGCCAGCGTCGGACCAGCCGTGCTCGTCGTCGCCGACGAGGTCGCGGTTTGGATCGGCCGAGAGCGTGGTCTTGCCCGTGCCAGAAAGACCGAAGAAGAGCGCAACGTTCGAAGGATCCTTGCGATCGACGTTGCACGAGCAGTGCATCGGGAAGACCTTCATGTCGGGAAGGTCATAATTCATCGCGTAGAAGATCGACTTCTTCATTTCACCGGCGTACTCGGTGCCGACGATGACAACCGTCTTCTTCTCGAGGCTCTGCACAATGCCGATGTGCGTCTTGAGGCCGAATTCAGCTGGATTTGTGATCTTCATGCCGCAGGCATTGATGATGGTCCAGTCGGCCTTGAACGAGGGCATCTCCGCTTCGGGCACGTTGATAAAGAGGGTCTTCGCGAAGAGCGAGTGCCAGGCCTTTTCGGTGAAGACGCTGACCTTCAGGCGGAACTTCGGGTCTGCGCCGGCGTAGCCGTCGAAGCGGAAGACGTCGCTCTTGGCGCTGAGGTGCTTGAGCGCAGCAGCCTTCAACTTCTCAAAGTGCTCAGGCGAGACTGGCTGATTGACCTTGCCCCAATTGATGTTTCCGTGGATTCCCGGCGAATCTTCGAGGAACTTGTCGTCGGGGCTGCGGCCGGTGCGCTCGCCTGTGTCGCATTGCAACGCACCGTTCGCCGCGAGTTGACCTTCACCGCGGGCAAGCGCGAGTTCAACGAGAGTCGCAACGGACAGATTGGCGTGAATCTTGGCGGAACCGAACTCAACCGGAAGCGTGGACATGGCCATGTGTGGTGATCTCAATCAGAGCGAAAGAAAGCGGCGAGTGACACCTCACCGGAACTCAGTCGTGGACCGAGCCGAAGGGGCGGATACTAGCACAGCCGCGAGGTACTTCACGTCGGCCGCAGGTCCGAGACTTGAGGTTCAACTGTGCGGCGATTGACCGGAAAGCGCGCGAGCGGTATTGTTCCCGCCTTCCGGAGACCATAGCTCAGTTGGTAGAGCACCGGATTGTGGTTTCGGCTGTCGCGGGTTCGATCCCCGTTGGTCTCCCTTCGTTTGAGCGGTCGCGACTGGCGGAATTTGAGGCAAGGCCTCAACTTCCGCTCTCGCTCCCTCTGGCGTGAACGCCATCAAGTGTCTTCTTGGTCGCCGCTGCGGCGGCTCCCTCTGGCGTGAACGGCGTCGAGAGTTTTCGCGGTCGCCGCTGCGGCGGCTCCCTCTGGCGTGAATGCCGTCGCTCCAGCCTGGCGCGATTCATTCGCGGCGAGGCGTGCCAGAGCGAGCAAGTTGCGAAGCCCGTTGCAAACCAAGTTGCGAGCGCTTGGGATTGTCGCGACGACCGCGAACCGCCAGCGAAGCGATTAGCCTGTGCGCATGCGATTTCATGCGCTTCAAACGAATCCTCTCTGGATGGATATCGCGGCGAACCGATCCGCGATCAACACGCAGGTCACGGAACTCCACCCCGATGCTGGTGACTTCCTCGTGCTTCCAGAGATGTGCGAAACAGCCTGGACCTCGGACGCTGCGCTCTGTCGCGCCACCTTCGAGCGCGATGGCTGGAACTCCACCGCTTGGCTGACCGAGCTCGCACAGCGGACGAAATGCTGGATCCAAGCGGGCCTCGCGCAACCTGTCGAAGACGGCAAACTGGCAAACACGGTCGCGATCATGTCGCCAACCGGCGAGTGCAAAGCCATCTATCGCAAGAACTTCCTCTTCCCGAGCGAACGCGAGAGTTACGAACACGGCACGCGGCTCACGCTTGTCGACCTCGGGACAATCACCATCTGTCCGCTCATCTGTTACGACCTTCGGTTTCCGGAACTCTGGCGCCTCGCCGCACGAGCGGGAGCTGAGGTCTTCACGGTGAGTTCCTCTTGGCCAGCGCTTCGGCATGAACACTGGCGCTCTCTTTTGGTCGCGCGCGCGATCGAGAACCAAGCAGGAGTTGTGGCGAGTAATCGAATCGGCACCGACCCGACGCTCCAGTACAGCGGCGGATCTGTCGCGATCGATCACCTGGGCCAACGGGTGCATGAATGCGGAAGCGAACTTGAGTCCGCATCTTGGAGGTTCGATCGAGCGTCGTTCGACGAGTGGCGCGCGAAGTTTGGAGCGCTGCGCGACACACGCGTGACGCTTCTCGGATCCATCGAGGTCACGCGCGCCTGACTTCCGCGCGAATCGCCGACGCGTTTGCTCGCGCCGATGAATCTGCGGATTTTTCGCGCGAACGAGCGAACGCCCCGCATCGAACTTCACTCTCGCTACATTGCGCCCACGTCGGTTGGATCCGACGCAGGGACTGATTGATGAACAACGATCGACATGGAGAGTCGTGCGCGCGTGATGTTGGCGCACGCGTCGATACAAATGACCAGTCACGCGAACAGTCGCGAAAGCAATCGCGTTCTGACGCGCGGTCAAACGCGCGATCAAACGCGCGATCAAACGCGCGATCAAATTCGTGCAACAACGCGCGCGCTGCACAACACGCGCCCCGACGTTCGAATACACACGCACCGGAAGCGTTGACAAGCGACTGGAATACCTATCGTTCCGCGCTTCTTCGCCGCTTTTTCCGCGATGCGGGCTCACTTGCCTCGCGCTATCGCGTTGGCGGCGAAGACCTCGTCGCGCATGTGCAACGGTTGAACCAGGCCTCGCTTGATCGCGGCGCACTCATCAAGCCAGTCATCTGCATCGGCGATCTCACGGTTGCCACCGCGTGCTGCCTCGGCCGCGCGAATGCAATGAACGATCTCTGGATCTACGCCGAGCCTTCGATGACGCGTGCCGCCATGGCTCGACTTCCTGAAACACTCGCCCTCACATGGACGCGTCGCTATTGGACGCAACTCGAGCGCGCGTCGCGATCGGAAGAGGGTTGTGGTGTGGCGCGCTACGACGGATCGAGGCCGATTCGTCTTTGGATCGTTGAGGAACTTCTCGGAACGCTTGAAGCCGAGCGCGCCGCTGGACGTCTGACGATTCGTCGCGAACAACTTGGACGTCCCGCGGCACTTCGGTTGGTCGGCGAGCAACTTGCGTGACCAACGAGCTTGCGTCGCAACATCACGGCTGAGTTTCACGGCCGCCGAATCTCAAAAGCGCCGAGTTTCACAAGCGCCGAGTTTCACAAGCGCCGAGTTTTATGGCCGCGAAGTTTCGCCGCGACGTGCGCGATCGGTATCCCGCTCCATCGCGGATGACTACAGATCGGCGCAAAAACAAACCGAGGCCCGCAGTGCGGACCTCGGCTTCATGCCAACTCCCGGACTTGAACCGGGGACACTCGCATTTTCAATGCGATGCTCTACCAACTGAGCTAAGTTGGCGTCGCCTTGCGGCGGTCGGGAAGAGTAGCGAAACGGCGCATGGTGTCAAGTTGCGCGGATTCTCGCCGACAGAACGACGTTGATTGCCCGCCCGTGCTCGCATTCACACCAGAGCCCGGCTCACGCTGCGCGGCGGAAACTCTCGGGAAGCGCGTCGTCACCAAGACCCTTGTCTGAGCCCCGCACGGGGTATTGGTGGGCAAGAAGTCGAGCAAGCGTCTCGTCTTCCGCGACTTCAAACTGGACGGCCATGCCCAGTACGCGCGTGGCGAATCGGACCGCGCGCGGAAGTTGCTTGCGACTCGTCGCAGCGATGAGATAGCCATCATCGAGCCGAAGCGGCACGATGCCGAACTGCCACGCTTGTCGACGAATGACGAGTTCGCGCGCGTCATCGTCGATGCCGCGATCGGCATCGAAAAGTGTCGCGCGATCCTGCGTTTGCTCAATCCACACACGCTCGATCGTGTCGGGCGACACCGCGAACATTCGTTCCGCGATGGTGCCGAACGGCTCGTTTGTGGCTTCTTGTTCTTCGAGGATTGCCTCTACCTCTGCAGGCTTGAGGACTCCGAGACGGACGAGCATTTCACCAATTCGCATCGATAGACTCCCCAGACAGTGCCGGCACTTTGGCCAGCGTTTTGGCCAGCATTGGTGGCCAGTGTTTGTGGCCGGGAGATCGGAACAGCCCGACCCCCAATCGGCGCGCAACCTTCGATGACCTCGTCCACTCCGCCCCTTGCGTCGGCGTTTGAAGCCACGTGTGTTCGCTTGAGTGGCCGCTCTTCGGCGAATCCTGCCGATCGCTCCTCGCACAATCGTTACCACGTGTATGCGTCGACTTCGCACCTCGCGTGGATTCGAGTGCGCCACGCCCCCTACTTGCGCACTCGTGCGCGTCCGCCGATAAATCTCGCATGGCGCGCTCCGCGCACGATCAAGATGACCTTCGCCGTCTCGTTGAACGACTGCTTCGATCATTCGCGAAGCACCATGAACAGTGGGCGGCGCTCATCGAACCCGCGAGTCTGCGCGCGTTCCGACGCCGCCTCGACGAATCCGCAGAACTCTTTTCAGAGCGCGCCGTGGCCGCGCAGCACGCGAAACCTGCGAGCGCCGCAGAGGAGAAAGCCGGCGCGCCGGACCCTCGACTTGATCGTGTGCGGACCATTTGCGCAGAGTGTCTCGTTGCAGAACGGCTGCTTCTCGCGGGCTGCGAAGTTGAGTACGAGGTCGAAACGCCATCGGGCCGGCACGTCGATTTTCGTGCGTGGCGCGATGGTGCGACGCTCGACATCCACGTCAAACGCGCACCACAACCAACGCTTCGCGATACTCCCGCCATCGTCCCCAACGCATGGCGCACGCTCGAAACCGTACACCGCAATCTCGTCGTAGCGCTCGCCCTGACGCGCAACCTCCGCGGACGCGCGTTACACGCCGCGCTTGATGAAGCATTCGCGTTTGTCGAGCAAGCATCCGTCGGAGACGAAATCGCATTTCGCGATAGAGAGGCGCGTACGGCTGCGCGGCTTCGCGCGATCGGTCCGAGTACATCAGGCCATGTCGAACTCGTGCCCGATCATTCCGCGAGCTTCGACAGTCATGTGCCCCGTTTCCAATCGACGCTGCGCAAAGCGTTCGCGCAGTTCATGCCGCGCAGCGAGAATGTCATCGTTGTGTGCGGCTCGACTGGTGGATTCGAAGCGTTTGCAACAGCGCTCCTCGGCTCGCACATCGAACGCTGGGACAAGAAGCCGCGCGTTGGCGAACTCATGGCCTACGGGCGTGGTGGCGACGGCTTCTGGTCAGGCGCGATGCGCAATCAATCGCGCATCGCGATCTACTGGGCGCTTGAACGAAACGCACAACCACTGGTTTTCCTGCGTGAACCACCGCTGAACACCGAACGCGCGAAAGCAGCCGTCGCGCTCGCACGCGAGATTTTCGCGTAGCAACGCGTTGAAACGCGCATCGACACACGAGTAAAAACACTCACGTGGAAACACTCACGGTTCGCCGTCGTCGACGAGGTGCGGCGGCTTTCGCTTTCCACTGCCCCAGCCTGCCCGCTTCGGACGCGCGTCGTTTCCGTCGACGAGGAACTCGCCCATCGGAAGCAGCGCTTCAATCTGACGATCACCGATTTCGACGTCGAGTTCGACCGCCTGGCCGTGTTGTTCATCGTCAACATAGCGGCGTTCACGCACAACGCAGCGCTTCTCAACCGCATCGATCAATCGCGCACTCGCAATCGGAATGCGCAATGTCCGACGCTCAACTCCGCCTGCAACCAAACTAAGTACCCGCGCGCGCAACTCATCGAAACCTTCGCCCGTCAACGCGCTGATCGCCAGCGCACCCGGCTCGCGCTCTTGCCACTCGGCAGCAGTGCGCAGTGAGGCACGTTCGTCGTGATGGAGCGTTGCCAAGCGATCGCACTTGTTGAGGAGAAGAATGCGCGGCTGGGTATTCGCGCCAACATCGTCGAGAACTTCGCGCACTGTTTGAAGTTGTGCCGGCGCTTCGCGATCGCTCGCGTCAAGCACGATGAGCAGCGCGTGCGCATGGATCGCGTCTTCAAGCGTTGCGCGGAAACTCGCGACCAAGTGGTGCGGCAAATCGCGAATGAATCCGACGGTATCTGAAAGCAGCACGGCGTTGGCGCCGCCAACATTCCAGCGTTCGACACGCGTCATCAGCGTTGCAAAGAGTTTGTCCGCGGCATACGCGCCGCCGCGCGTGAGCGCGTTGAACAGCGTACTTTTCCCAGCGTTGGTGTAGCCAACGATGCCAACCGTGAAGTGCTCCGCGCGACGTTCCGCCACTTCGCGCGCCTTGCGCACTTGGACTTCTTCGAGTTCGCGCTTGAGTGCGACGAGACGCCGCGAAACCAGTCGTCGGTCGATTTCAAGTTGCTGTTCACCCGGACCGCGCGTACCGACACCGACCGGCGCACCACCGGTGACTTGACCAAGGTGCGACCACATCGCGCGAAGTCGCGGAGCCGTGTACTCGAGCTGCGCAATCTCAACTTGGAGTTGCGCCTCGCGCGTCGTCGCGCGATTGGCGAAGATGTCGAGAATCAGTTCACTGCGATCGATGACCTTGACCTTCGCTTCCTCTTCGAGCGCCTGAATCTGCGAAGGCGACAATTCATTGTCGAAAATCACGACGCGCGCACCGAGTTCGCCGACCATTGCAACGAGTTCTTCGACTTTGCCTTTGCCGAGATACGTTCGACCGTTCGGTGCTTCGCGGTTCTGAAGAAGTTCGCCAACGACGCGTGCGCCTGCGGTTTCCGCGAGATCGCGCAGTTCACCGAGCGGATCTTCGAAATCCATGCGCGAACCCCTCGTCCGCACGCCCACAAGAATCGCGGGCTCGGCGCTCACTGCTGCTGCGTCGCGTGGATCAATCTTCATCTCGGCTCAATGTACGCGCTTCGGCTTCGTCCCGCGCGCAAGGAGCGAGACAGGTTCCGCGGGCACCGAAAGATCGTCACCACGGTCGCCCTCCGCTCGTCGAAGCGCCGCATATCCCGCAATCATCGCGGCGTTGTCAACGCAATGTGCGCGCGCGGGCACGATCAACTGCAGCAGACGCCGCGCGCAAAACGAGGCAAGTTCCTCGCGAAGATGCGCGTTCGCAACCACACCACCGCCGACAAGCAGCGCCTGCGGTGCTTCCTGTTCAGCCGCGCGCTCGAGACGATCGATCACTTGTGCCACCGCGGCTTTTTGGAAACTCGCCGCAAGATCTGCGCGACGCGCGTCGCTTAAATCGGCCGAACTCCGCAGAAACGTCGCCTGCGCGCCGCGCCCTTGCGGAACGCCGCGCACCTCGTAGAGCAATTTCGTTTTGAGTCCCGAGAGCGAGAAATCAAGCGGGTTTGGAAGTTGCGGCCGCGCGAACTTCAACGCATCAGGATTCCCGCCAACCGCACAACGCTCGAGATTCGGTCCGCCTGGATGCGGAAGTCCGAGCATCACTGCAGCTTTATCAAACGCCTCACCAACCGCGTCGTCGATGGTTCGCCCGAGAAGCGTCGCGGCGCACGCGCCTTCGATGCGAAAGAGGCTCGTGTGGCCTCCAGAAACGACGAGTCCGAGCGCAGGGCTGGGCACGCTCGGCGGCGGAACTGCTCTATCCGAGTTTTCTTCCGCGCTGTACTCGCGGAGGAAGCCTGCGAATAAGTGTGCGGCAACGTGATCAATCGCGTGAAACGGCCGATCGAGCGCAAACGCAATCGCCTTCGCGAGACTGGTGCCGACAAGCAAACTTCCGATGAGTCCTGGCCGAATTCCCGCAGCAACGGCGTCGACTTCTTCGATCGCGATGCCCGCCTCATCAAGCGCGGCACGAACAACCGGAAGAACCCGCTCGACGTGCGCGCGGCTCGCGATTTCAGGCACCACACCGCCGTACTCCGCGTGAAGTTCGTACTGCGACGCGACCACGCTCGAGCGGACGCGAAGACGTCCATCAACGACTGCGGCGGCGGTTTCATCGCAAGAACTTTCGATACCGAGGATGCACGACATGCTCGCGCATGGTAGAAGCCTTGTACGAAATGGCGTACCGACCCCCTTACATCGACGAGCGCGCGATCATGGTCGAAGGCCGCCACCCGGCGACCCTCGAAGATTCCGACTTTCTCGCGCACTGTGAGATCGACACGGGCCGTGTGTCCGGTCCGGGTGGTCAACATCGCAATCGCGTCGACACGGCGGTGTGGATCAAGCACAATCCGACAGGTGTTGAAGCGCACGCAACCGAGCGCCGAAGCCAAGCGCAGAATCGCCACGTCGCGATTTTCCGCCTTCGCCTCAAACTCGCGTGCAAAGTCCGCACAGTCACGAGCCGTGACGGCCACAAGCCAAGCGAGCTCTGGTGTCGACGTCGGCAAGGCGAAAAACTCCCGGTGAATCCTGAGCACGCGGATTTCCCAGCGCTGCTCGCGGAAGCGCTCGATGTGGTCACCGCGCGTCGCTACGACGTCGCAGGAGCCGCGGGAATTCTCGGAGTTACGATGAGTCAGTTGACGCGACTCATTCGAAACGAGCGACACGCGTTTGCGCGCATCAATGAAGGCCGCGAGGCGATCGGCCTCACACGTCTGAAGAGTTGAGACGCCGAAAGCATCGATCCACAGGTCGGCGCCCAAAGCCACACGTACGCGTTCGCGTGCTGTGCTTCTTGACGCACTCAGACCTTCAGCGAGCCCGCTACCATCGCGGCCATGGTCGCGCCTTCCACCGATACGCTCTCCGCCCGAGTTCGCGCACTTGCCCGCGAGGAGGCGCCTCGCGCGACCGAACTCCGCCGCGAACTCCACACGCATCCTGAGATTTGTTACGAGGAAGTGCGCACGAGCGCGCGCATTCGGCAGGCGCTCGACGAAGCAGGCATCGCGCACAAAGACGGCCTCGCGGGCGGAACGGGCACACTCGCGTTTCTTCCTGGCGAAGCGGCAACGGCGATCGCGTTGCGCACCGATATCGACGGCCTCCCGATCGTCGAAGAAAACAAGTCGCCCTGGGTTTCACGCACCGTCGGACGCATGCACGCATGCGGACACGATGGACACACCGCGATCCTCGTCGGAGCGGCGCGCGTTTTGAAGCGCCTCTCGTCGGAGAGTGCCCTTCCGAATCCCGTGCGGTTTCTCTTTCAACCTGCCGAAGAAGGCGGCGCGGGCGGCCGCCGCATGGTCGAAGATGGCGCGCTTGATGCGCTTCCGGAAGGCCCTGCTCCACGCCGCATTTACGGCCTGCACAACTTTCCAGGCGTGACGCTCGGCGCGCTACAAACGCGGCGCGGCTCGCTCTTTGCTTCGAGCGATCGCTACGAAGTTGTGGTGCGTGGCCAAGCAGCGCACGCGGCATGGCCGCATCAAGGGCGAGATCCGATCCTCGCCGCGAGCGCAATCGTGGTTGCGTTGCAGAGCATCGTTGCACGCGAGACCGACCCGCTCGACGCGGCGGTTGTCAGCACGACGACCTTCCATGCAGGTACCGCGACCAATCAGATTCCCGCGTCAGCGACGCTGCAAGGAACCGCGCGCGCGCTGCGCGAAGCAACGCGTTCGCACATCGAACGGCGTATCGCGGAAGTCGCGCGTGATGTTGCGCGAGCACATCGCTGCGAGGCTGAGGTCGTATACACGCGCGGATATCCCGTCACGCGCAACGACGACAGGAGCGTCGCGGAATTCGAGCGCATTGTGCGCGAACATCTTCCATGGCAGCGGCTCGAATACATGGATGTCCCTGTGATGGGCGGCGAAGATTTTGCGTTCTACGCCGAGAAAATCCCGGCTTGCTTCTACATCCTCGGTATGGAGGATGGACAGTGGAAGTCGTCGCATCTTCATCAACCCACATACGACTTTAACGACGCCGCGATCGAGCACGGCATCACTGCGATGGCGATGCTTGCACTCTGCGACCAATCGCCGAGCGCGTAAGTTGATCACGCTCGTCACATCTCACAGATTCGCCGCGAATTCGCGCTCGACCAGATCGCCACACGCACGCCAAGATCTCGTTAGGAACTCGTCCCGAACTCACCGCAAATTCCCCGATTCATCTTGCTTTGTCGCGTTCTCAGCCGATCTTGGCCGACCGGCTCACGCCACCGCACCCCGTTGACTGCGCTCTCCCATGACCTACACCGCACTCGCACTGGCCGTTCTCCTCGCACCGTCGCTTGATGCGACGAGTTCTTCGCTGCATCGCGGGACGACAAGTTCCGCGACGTCGGCCGTGCGCCAAGCATCAGCGACCAAGCAGAATCTGAAGCAGGGTTTGAAGCAGGGTTTGAAGCAGGGTTTGAAGCAGGGCCCGAAGCAAACTCCACCGCTCCAAGGCGCGGGCTATCGGGCGCTCGATGCGAACGAGTTCGCCGCGTTGCGCGCGGGCGTTCCCGCAGCGAGCATCACGATTGATCTGCCGACGCGAGGCGCAGTGACCGTCAATCTCGCGCCGATGCCACTCGTCGACGAGAACTTCCAACTTGAAACTGCCGCGGTCGTGAAGGGCGAAGTTCATCGCACGCCGTTTGATGCACCACTGCCGTTCGCCTACACCGGCACCGTGCAAGGCGAACCAAACTCGCGCGTCTACCTGGGATTCGGCCGCGGTGAGGGTGCACATCTCACCGTTGGCTCGATCGAAATCGGCACGGAATCGTGGTGGATCTCTGACGGCGGCCTGCGCGCGCGCAACCGCGGACTTCCTCCGATGATCGCCCACGAAAGTGCACTCGCCGCGCAGTCGGTCGAGGGCCTTGCGTGTGCTGCGGCAGAACTCGCAGAGAACGTCGCCCACAACGGAAACGGCGCTGGTGACGGTGGACTTGCTGGCGGGCCCGCGTGCCGCGAATTCAAGATCGCCGTCGACACCGACACCGAGTTCACCATGTCGGCACAAGGCGGAAACACCGTTGCCGCCGCGCAATACGCGCTGCTCTTGATGGGCGCATCGAGCCAGGTGTACGCGCGCGATGTCGACGTGCGCATGCCGATCTCGTTCCTGCGTCTGTGGACGGGCGAAGATCCATGGACGATGACCGGCATGGTCGACCAGCTCTACCAGTACCGCGACTTTTGGGCGGCGAACGAGACGGCAGTTGTCCGCGATCTCGGTCACCACCTCGCGGGCCGCGGCCTTGGTGGCGGTGTCGCATGGCTGAGCGTTGCCTG